>JACMLS010000874.1 GCA_014379485.1 Bacteroidia bacterium
CCAGTTTTTCATTTGCTTCAATGTCCTTTACAAGAATGGCAGCGTTTTAATATACCAGTGCCATTGCATTTTTTGTCTGATGATCTTCTGCAACGTTTGGCGAAGGAACAAGTATACAGGGCATTTTTACAATACATAATTCAGAAACCGAACTTGCGCCCGCTCTGGAAACAACGCAATCTGCAACAGCGTAAGCAAAATCCATTTTCGTAATAAAATCAAAAGCAAAAATTCCTTTTTCTTTTAAGTGGGAAGTTTGTTGCTTTGCTGTTTCAAAATAATTTTTTCCGGTTTGCCAGAGCACTTGTATTCCGGCCTCAGCAAATTTATTTATTCCGGCTCCAATAGATTGATTGATGGTTCTTGCTCCAAGACTTCCTCCAATGATCAGTAAAGTTTTTTTGCCGGGTTGTAATCCAAAAAACTTTAGCCCTTCTTCTTTTTTTGTCCGTGTATTTTCAATATCCATTCTTACCGGGTTTCCGGTAAGAATTATTTTTTCTTTGGGAAAGAATTTTTCCATTCCTTCATAAGCCACACAAATTTTATTTACTTTTTTTGAGAGAATTTTATTTGTGATGCCGGGATAAGAATTTTGTTCCTGGATCAATGCAGGAATTCCTTTGTTGCAGGCAGCTTTTAATGTAGGGCCGCTCGCGTACCCTCCGGTGCCAACTGCAATGTCAGGCGCAAATTCTTTTATGATCTTTTTTGCCTTGATCATAGATGAAATTAATTTGAAGGGAAAAGAAAAATTTGAAAGTGTAAGTTTTCTCTGAAGTCCCGCAATATTTAATCCGATGATCTTGTAACCTGCAGCCGGAACTTTTTCCATTTCCATTCTGCCCAATGCTCCCACAAAAAGAATTTCTGCGTTTGGAACAATTTTTTTTACCTGATTGGCAATGGCAACCGCCGGAAAAATATGTCCGCCTGTGCCGCCGCCGCTGATAATAACTTTAAGCGGCTTCAAGTTCTCCTCCTTTACCTTCTTTTTCCATTGCACTTCTGCGGCTCACACTTAAAATAATTCCTATTGCGGCAAGCGTAAATAAAATAGAGGTTCCTCCGCTGCTGAACATAGGGAGTGGTTGCCCTGTTACAGGAAATAAACCAATTGCAACGGCCATATTTATAAAGGCCTGAAAAATAATTGCAAAGCTTAAACCGACGACCATGAGGCCGCCAAAGACCTTATCTGTTTTTTTAAGAATGGCAATTCCTCTGAAGAATAAAGTCATGTATAAAAAAATAAGTCCAACTCCAAAGATCAATCCATATTCTTCAACAAACACCGCAAATATAAAATCTGAACTTGCTTGCGGAAGAACACCTTTTTGAATCGAGTTTCCAGGACCTACACCAAAAATTTTTCCGTTAGCGATTGCCATTTTTGCCATATCTGCCTGAAAGTTCTCTTCCGAATTTTTTGTGAGATCGTGAGTAATATTATTTCCGGTATCAATATGAAAGAAATGCGCGATCCTTGCTTTCCATGTTTCTCCTCTTTTAAAATCTTCGGGACTTTTCCATACCCAAAAGCCAAAAAGAAATAGCAGCACCAATCCTCCTCCGGTCAGTATTGCCATGAATTTCAGGGGCACCTGACCAAGGAACATCATTACAAAACAAATTACAAACAGCATAGCTGCTGTAGAGAAATTTGCAGGAAGAATAAGGACACAAACTAAGGAAATTGGAAGTATGAGATGTAATAAAATTACCCCGAAATTTTTCAGTTGCTCCTGTTTTACGGTCAGCACTCTTGCAACATAAATGATCAGAACAAGTTTTGCTATTTCAGAAGTTTGTACTGAAAAACCAAAAACATCAAGCCAGCGTTCTGCTCCGTTCTCACTTTTTCCCATTACTAAAGTAAGAACCAGCAGAGGCAAAATGCACAAATACGCAAGTTGCGATAAGCGCGAATAATATTTGTAATTAATAAAATGCATTCCTATCATTAAACCAAATCCAACTGCAATAACCAGAAATTGTTTGAAAAGAAAAGATGCAGTATCTCCATGCCTGAACTTATGTGCAAGTACGTTACTGGAACTGTAAACAACCAGCAATGAAAAAATACAAATGAGCAGAACGATGATCCACACCGTTCTGTCACTCTTTATATTGTTAAGCATCTTCATTTTTTACAGTTCAGCAATTGGTTTTTAAAATTCCATTCCTGTTTTTTGTTTCGCACTGGCCGCCGGTAAGGTATTGGAGCATTGATGAACCAAAAT
Organism: Bacteroidia bacterium; assembly: GCA_014379485.1. GTDB lineage: Bacteria > Bacteroidota > Bacteroidia > B-17B0 > Aurantibacillaceae > AM-1111. The sequence goes on from JACMLS010000874.1 coordinate 2,244, forward strand.
CCCTTTATTTTTTCCGGTCCGTTTATACTCTCCGTTTTACAGGTGGCCAGTGAGTTGAACAGATTTTTTCTGTTTTTTTTCGATTTTTACAAACCTCTTACGGCCGCTTTAAATTGCATACCGCGGTCTTCGTAATTTTCGAACAGGTCAAAACTTGCGCAGGCAGGAGAAAGTAATACTGCATCACCTTTTCTGCCAATGCTGAACGAAACAGCAACTGCGTCTTTTGCGGTTTTTGTTTCAATAATGCGTTCTACTTTTCCTGTAAAAGTATCAATGATCTTTGTGTTGTCTGTTCCAAGACACACGATTGCTTTTACTTTGTTTTTTACAAGGTCCATTATTTCCTCGTAATTGTTTCCTTTGTCAACACCACCCATAATCCAGATCACCGGTTTTTCCATGCTCTCTAAAGCATACCATGCCGAATTAATGTTTGTTGCTTTTGAATCGTTAATAAAATCGATTCCGTTAATGGTTGCCACAAATTCGAGCCTGTGTGCAACATTCACAAAGTCTGATAAGCTTTCGCGCACAGTTTCTTTGCGGATGTCAATTACACGGCTCGCAATTCCGGATGCCATTGCGTTGTAAACGTTATGTTTACCTGCGAGTGCTAATTCTTCAATTGTCATAATTAAGGGATTTTGGTTTATGTTTATGTTTATTTGGTTCTCTTCTAACCAGGCTGCTTCGCCTGAAAGTTTTTTTTTTATTGAAAAAGGAAATGTTCTTGCAGTTGGTTTTTCCTTTTCCATTAATTCTTGTATCACTTCATCGTCATAGCAATAAATAAATGCATCGTCGGCCGTTTGGTTTTGTATAATGCGGTATTTTGACTTTGCATAATTTTCAAATTTGTATTCGTAACGATCTAAATGATCGGGTGTAATGTTTAAAAGCACTGCTACTTCTGCTTTAAAATCGTACATATCATCTAACTGAAAACTGCTTAATTCCAAAACATAGTAATCGTAATTTTCATTTGCTACCTGAAGCGCGAAACTTTTTCCTACGTTGCCGCCTAAGCCAACATTGTATCCCGCTTTCAGCAACGTGTGGTAAACCCACATGGTTGTTGTTGTTTTTCCGTTGCTTCCTGTAATACATATTTTTTTTGCGTTTGTGTATCTTCCTGCAAATTCAATTTCTGATATGACCGGTATATTTTTTTCTTTTAATTTTTTTACCATTTCCGCTTTTTCAGGAATGCCCGGGCTCTTTACAACTTCATCAGCATTCAAAATAAGTTCAGCGGAATGTTTTCCTTCCTCAAAATTTATTTTTTCTTCTATCAGCACTTTTTTATATTCTTCTTTAATTTCTCCTCTGTCAGAAACAAAAACATCAAAACCTTTTTGTTTGGCCAGTATTGCTGCACCAACTCCGCTTTCTCCGCTACCAAGTATTACCAATCGTTTCATTAGCTTATCTCAATTTTAATGTAACGATGCTTAATACTGCGAGCATAATTCCTACGATCCATAATCTTGAAACAATTTTAGATTCGTGAAATCCAACTTTTTGGTAATGGTGATGAAGCGGCGCCATTTTAAATAAGCGGTTGGCTTTTGCAAACTCAATTCCTTTTCTTCTCTTTTGATATTTGAAATAATAAACCTGCATTATTACAGAGAGACTTTCAATAAAAAACACGCCGCATAAAATAGGAATGAGTAA
>JACMLS010000875.1 GCA_014379485.1 Bacteroidia bacterium
TTAAAAGGAAAACATTTTGGAATCTGGGGCCTGGCTTTTAAACCTGATACAGATGATATCCGCGAAGCGCCCGCATTGTATGTAATTGAAGAATTACTTGCAGCAGGAGCAACTGTTTCTGCTTACGACCCCGAAGCAATGAACAACGTAAAAAATTTACTGGGCGATAAAATAAAATTTGCGAACGATGCTTACGAAGCAGCGTCAGGCGCAGATGCCCTTATCATTTGTACCGAGTGGGGACTTTTTCGCACACCCGATTTTGAAATTCTTTCGCAAAAACTAAAAACCAAAACAATTTTCGACGGAAGAAATTTGTACGGCTTACAGCAGATGAAAGAGCTTGGATATTATTATGCGAGTATTGGAAGGGAAGTAATGAAGTAGGATTTCTTAAACAAATTTACTTGTCTTTAAAAAGCCTTACGCTATATCCTTGTTCGGGGTTATAACTTTCAAGACCCATCATTTTTAGATCGCTATAAACAAAAAAGCCCCAGCTTGCACCTTCCTCAACCGGGGTTGCAAGCCAAAAATAAGCCGATGTTTGTAGTCCGAAAAAAACCTGGTCAATAGAATAACCTCCTCCAAATTCAATATTGAACCCTGAACTACCATCAGGTAAAATTTTTCCGAAAGCGGCGCTGTCAAGGTCAGACTGAAATTTTTCCCACTCTTTTAGATCCGGTAAATGCCAACCAGGAGGTGCAATTTTTTTGCCGTTTCCCAATCATATAAATACCCATATTTTTTTACGTTCGCGGCATTATTGTCATACGCCCAATAAACTCCCTGCTTGGGTTTAAAAGCAAAATTTTGAGCCAGTATGGTTTGTGTTCCAATAGTAACCGTCTTATAAACCTTTCCGTCTCTGGCGTCTTTAAATGTACCGGTTGTTTGTGAGAATCCGCTGATAAAGCAGAGCACAAATGCTAAAATAAGAAGGTTATTTTTCATGCAGAATTCTATAAAACATTTATTACCCAATAGTACAAAAAAAGCCCGATGGAAAAATAATTGTATAAGGTAAAAAACCAAATTTCTTACTTAAAAGAATCAATTAAAAAGCGCCTCAATTTGAACTTTGGCCACGAATGCAAGGAAGACCAATCAGCGAAATCTGTGTAATCCGTGGCTAAGCTTTGCAATCCGGTTCTCTCTTTCTTCGTATCTTCGTAGTGAAATTAAAATTATGGCAAAGAAACGTGTACTTATTACCGGGGCAGCCGGTTTTCTCGGATCGCATTTGTGTGATCGTTTTATCAAAGAAGATTTCCATGTAATTGCCATGGATAATTTAATTACCGGAGACCTTAAAAATATTGAACACCTTTTTAAACTGGAGCATTTTGAATTTTATCATCACGATGTTTCTAAGTTTGTGTATGTACCGGGTGAGTTAGATTATATTCTGCATTTTGCATCGCCTGCAAGTCCCATTGATTATTTAAAAATTCCAATTCAGACTTTAAAAGTTTCTTCTTTGGGAACGCATAATATTTTAGGCTTAGCCAAAGCAAAAAATTCGCGCGTACTCGTTGCATCTACGTCTGAAGTGTACGGAGACCCTATCGTGCATCCGCAAACAGAAGAGTATTGGGGAAATGTAAATCCGGTTGGGCCGCGCGGTTGTTATGACGAGGCAAAACGTTTTATGGAAGCATTAACAATGGCTTACCACGATACGCACGGATTGCAGACACGCATTATCAGAATTTTTAATACATACGGGCCAAGAATGCGGCTGAACGACGGACGTGTGCTGCCTGCGTTTATAGGGCAGGCATTGCGCGGCGAAGACCTGACCATGTTTGGCGACGGATCGCAGACCAGAAGTTTTTGTTATGTGGATGATCTTGTTGAAGGAA
>JACMLS010000876.1 GCA_014379485.1 Bacteroidia bacterium
ATGGAACCTGGGAGCGTGTGGAGTATGAATCATCCGTTGTGGTTTGGCCCGGCGAAGAACCAGACGTACATTTCATTCGCGGTAATTTTAAATTTGACGATACCTGGTTCAAAGTGTATGATGCACGCGGAAGACTGGTAGGCTCAAGTTTTTCAAAGATCACCGACTACGTATTTAAATTCTTTACCGATCACCTTGCGGGCGGAATTTATTTTGTCACTTATCACACCAACGGAGAGAAAGGAGCCAAAAAATTTGAGGTTGTCAAATAAATTTTTCTTCCGGTAACTTTTACACATTTTTTTTATGGTTTTAAGCAAAGAAAATATTTTTCATTTATTGTCTCAGATTCCCGATCCTGAAATTCCTGTAATAAATATACTTGAGCTGGGCGTTTTGCGCGATGTGGTTTTTGTTGGCGATAAAATAAAAATAAAGATTACACCCACCTACAGCGGTTGCCCGGCCATGAAACAAATGGAAGATGATATTTACAAATTACTTAAGCAGGAAGGAATTGATAATGCCGAAGTTGAAATGATCTATAATCCGGCCTGGACGACAGATTGGATTACTGAGGGCGCAAAGAAAAAATTATTGGAATATGGAATCGTGCCCCCTCAACATAGCACTTCAGATAAATCCCATCTTATAGGAAAGCAAAAAAATATTGCCTGTCCCCGTTGCAAATCGCTCAATACAGAATTGGTAAGCCAGTTCGGAAGTACGGCCTGCAAAGCTTTGTATAAATGTAAAGATTGCCTTGAGCCTTTTGATTATTTTAAGTGTATTTGATTCCCTGAAAATTATTTCCTGAAAAATAATTTCTTTTGCGTAAAATGATACGCGGCATCAAGCCATTCTACCATTTTGTTCCAGTCTTCTTTTGAAACATAATCTAATTTGTAAATTTTTGTTGTTTCAATTTTAATGGTGTTTTCTGTTTGGGTTGCTGTAGAAATAAAACAGCCGGTTGCATTATCAACACTAAAATTAAAATCGCTGAGGTTTTGCGCTTTAAATCCGGCAGGAATTTTTATGGTAATAGAGTTTTTGATCTTTCTCGCAAAAGAAAAATGAATATTGTTGTTTCTTTCAAGATCTGCTTCTTTAATAGTGATCTGTTCGCCAAGGATTGAGCCGGCGTTCAGGATAAATAAATTTTCTTCGGGCCTGTTAAAGATCTTTGAGAGCGAAAAATTTTCTTCGGTAATAAATTCAGGTTTGGAAGAAAATCTCCCTGAATTTTTTATTTTACATTCTTTATAATCCACAACATCGTACCCGTCATTTTCCAATTCTGCTTTCAACAGTTCTTTAGCGCGCTCGTTAAAAATGTTTTTAATTTTTTCGCGCAGGTCTTTTTCTGTTTTTTTCTGAATGGAGGGTGATGTGTTTTTTGAAACGGAAATATTCAATTCTTTTTCATCTTCTTCTCTTGAGGTAACCGGATTCAATAAAACAGCGTGGTAATCGTTTTTAAAACAACCGGTAAGGGTGGTGGTTTTTTTTACATCAGTTTTATCTTCGGTGGGTAAATTTTCAAAGTTCATTTCATATTCTGCCGAATGGATGCTTTTTTCAAAATCCTGTTTGGGTGTTTGAGAAATTAAAAGATCTTTCTTTCTTTTTGAACTTCGCACGGCGCTTTCTGTTGCGTACACAACCAACGGCAAGACAAAAAATGTGGGATTGAAGAAAAGGATTGAATGAAATCTTGTTTTTCTATAACATTTGCCCGATGAGAAATTGTAATTGGCAATATTACTGCAATCTTCAGGTACCTGATCGTAAACAGAATTGTTGCTGAAGTTGAAAAGATAAACAGAATCCTTAGCTCCTGCTTTGAGCGCGTAATTGAATTCATAAGGAGAATAAGCTTGCTGAATAGTGCCTTTGTTTTTGGGTACATAGCAAACTTGCTTACATGGAATTCCGGAACCGCTTAGCGCAGTCAGTAAAACGCTGCAAAAAAGCGGGTCGCTTACCCCATCTTGTTTTTGATTTAAAGGATCGTATAATTTTCCGCTTATTGCATCTGTATTTACCAGGTAACGAAAATAATTATAAGCTAATGCAATAACAGTTTTTTCATCATCCGTTTTTTTTCTAACTTTTTTAATCCTCGCTTTTATTTTTTTTGCATAAAACAAATTCTCTTTAATGGATTTGTTGTAAAAAAAATCGCGCGCAATAATCTTTTGCAATGTGGCACTCATAGTTAGTGGTGCAGAAAAACGAGGAGGATAGTATCTGGCAAAATAACGGATCGCAGGAAAATCCATGCTCTCATATGTCCACATCTCTTCTTTGTATTTATTTACCGAATCAAGTTTCAAAGAAAAGTTTTTGTCATCATTAAACGTATTCTGCGGTGCCGATAAAATTGAAGTTGTATTAAGTTGTTTTTGCTCAAAAATTACCCATTTCGGAACTTCAAAAGAAACTTCCAATGCTAAGATCGGGTACTTGTCTGCAAGTTCAATTCTGTCAATTACACCACCAACTCCTGACTGGTGTGTAAGGTATTCGTATTCAACAATGTCTCCGGGTTCAAGATTTGGAACTGCGAGTTTCTTTAAGTAGGTATAAGTTCTGTAAGATGAAATGTTACTGGTATTCCATTGCATGGAAATGGCATCAGAAGTGCCAAGACTTTCAATAGTACCGTCTTTTTTGTAAACGGTGCAGCGTATAAAATTTTCTTTGGGCTTTTCTCCATAATAGCTCCAGCTTTCATTAATGCTTTTGGCAACATTGTCCATTTCAGAAAAAGGAAAATAAATTTCAGAAAAGGCCTCAACCGCGGCCCTGTCCTGTAAAAGAATTTTTTTTCTGTATTTTTCTGTAGTATAAAAACG
>JACMLS010000877.1 GCA_014379485.1 Bacteroidia bacterium
ACTACGAGTGATTTTCTTCCTGAAAAAACTTCTTTTAAAATCGGCAATTATGTTTTTGATTTTGCAAAGCAGCAGTTAATATTGGCAGAAACAAAAACAATTATTTCTTACCGCGAATCGCAGGTACTGAAATATCTGGCAGAATCTGTAAACGCAGTGGTTGAAAAAAACAATATCTTAAAAGATCTGTGGGGAGACAATTCTGTAAGCAACAGCCGTAATATGGATGTGGTAATAACCAAACTCAGGCAATACCTGAAAGACGATGAAAAAGTAAGGATATTGAATACGCGGGGAATAGGGTATAAGCTGGTTGTTGAGTAATCCCCTTTTTTTTGTCATACTTCGACGGGCTCAGTATGACAAAAAAAATGTGCGGGTTTACATTGTCAAATCGAGCGCAGCCGAGATTGACAATGAAAATGTGCGGGTTTACATTGTCAAATCGAGCGCAGCCGAGATTAACAATGAAAATGTGCGGGATACCCCCATCGTCATACTGAGCCCGTCGGAGTATGACTTACAAATCTTCTGCAATTTTTTGGCAAGCTCTTTTTACAAGCTGAAATACTTCTTCAAAACCTTGCTCTCCGCCGTACCATGGATCTGGAACGGGCATTTTTTTTCCGGGATAAAGTGCATCCAACAGAAAAAAAACTTTCTTTTTGTGTTCGGAATTTTCTGCAAGCTCTATCACATTGTCATAATTGCTTTCGTCCATAACATAAATTCTGTCAAACCTGTCAAAATCTCTTACAGAAAATTTTCTTGAGCACTGATCAGAAATATCAACTCCATTTTTTTTTGCGTTTTTTTGAGATCGTCTGTCAGGTGCTTCTCCGGAATGAAGGCCCGAAGTTCCGGCCGAATCAACAATAACATCAAGACCTTTTTCTAAGGCAATAGACCTCATTAAACCTTCTGCAACAGGGCTCCGGCAAATATTGCCTAAACAAACCATTAGAATACTGACCTTAGCCATGTTTTTTTTATTAATTGAGGGTTTACTAAAGATTAATGGTAAAAATAAAATTAATTTTACAAAAAACTCAATATGATTCTGGTTGCAGATAGCGGAAGCAGTAAAACCCTTTGGGTATTAAGGCATAATGGTATGGATATTTTCATGAAAGTAACCGCAGGCTTGAATCCCAATTTTACGCCGGAGTATGCAATTGAAAAAACAATCAGAAGTTTTGTAACTGAAAGCCGCTTAAAAAACAAAATAAGCAAGGTTTTTTTTTACGGCTCGGGTTGTGGCAGAAAAAAAGGAAAAGAAGAGATTGAAGGGATTCTTAAGACTGTGTTACCCGCTGCAAAAATTAAGGTAGAGAGTGATCTTGTGGGTGCAGCACATGGCCTTTCTATGGGTAAGCCTTCAGTTTCCTGCATTTTGGGCACAGGTTCTAATGCCTGTTTGTATAACGGAAAAAAAATAGTGCAGGCCATCCCCTCTTACGGTTTTATTTTTGGCGATTATGGCAGCGGTGCGCATTTAGGTAAATTATTGCTTCAGGATTATTTTGATAATAAACTTCCAAAAGGTATAAAAACAAAACTCGAAAAAACTGCAGATTTTTCTGCAGAGAAATGTATAGAAAACATTTATCGCAAGCCCTCTCCAAACCGTTTTCTTGCTTC
>JACMLS010000878.1 GCA_014379485.1 Bacteroidia bacterium
TTATGAGATAATATTCACTTCTCTCTCTAAAATTACGCCGAATTTTTCATTTACAGCATCTAATACTTTTTGCGAAAGGTCAAAGATCTCTGCACCGCTTGAGTTGCCGTAGTTTACAAGTACAAGGGCCTGCTGCGTATGCACGCCCGCATCGCCAAAACGTTTGCCTTTTAATCCGGCCTTTTCAATTAACCAACCTGCGGCCAGTTTAAAGTTTCCGTTTTCTAATGGATAAGAAACAAGATCAGGAAATTCTTTTTTTAATGAAGCGCATTTATCAGAAGAAACTTCAGGATTCTTAAAAAAGCTGCCTGCGTTTCCAATTACGTTCGGGTCGGGCAATTTGCTGCTTCGTATCCTGATCACAGCATCTGAAATTGCTTTAATAGAAAGTTCTTTTACTCCGGCTTTTTCAAGTTCCTGCTCAATGGCGCCATAAGAAGTATTGAAGTTGGGAATTATGCTTAAACGAAAAACAACACTTGAAATGAGAAACCTGTTCTTTAATTTTCTTTTAAAAACACTCTCACGATATCCGAATTCACATTCAGCAGCAGAAAAATTTCTTACAGTTCCATCTAACATATCAACTGCCTCTAAACTTTCAAATACATCTTTTATTTCTACACCATACGCACCAATGTTTTGCATAGGAGAAGCGCCTACGTTACCGGGAATGAGCGAAAGATTTTCGAGCCCGGAAAAATTATTTTCTATACACCACAAAACAAATTTGTGCCAGTTCTCTCCTGCTCCAACGCTCACAAAAACATGTTGGTCATCTCTCTTTTCTATCTTAATACCCTTAAAATTATTCTTTATTACAAGTCCATTATAATTTGAGGTAAAAAGAAGATTGCTTCCACCGCCAAGGATCAGTCTTTCATTTTCATTGTAAATTTTTTGGTGCAGCAATTCAGAAAACTCTGCAACGGTGTTTATTTCGCAAAAATGATTGCAATAAACGGGCAGGTGAAACGTATTATAGTCTGTTAGAATTTTATTGTGCGAAAAAGAAATCATCAGAAAACAAAATTACACCTGCCAAGCCAAGCAAAAACCCTTAATTTCGCAACATATCCACAATTTAATTGACAAAGAAGAGAGCCATAGTTTCTGTGATTAACGACCTGGTAACTGACCAAAGGGTAAAAAAGACCTGTTTGGTGTTGGTTGAAAAGGGCTATGAAGTGACTCTTATAGGAAGAAAATTGCCGGGAAGCCTGCCTTTACAGCAAACCCCTTACCACTGCGTAAGGATGAATTTGCTGTTTAAAAAGGGACCCGCGTTTTATTTTTTCTTTAACCTGCGCCTTTTTCTTTTTTTATTTTTCAATAAGGCAGACCTTCTTGTGGCAAACGATTTGGATACTTTGGGGCCGAATTACAGAATTTCTAAATGGAAAAAGACGGTGCTGATCTATGATAGCCACGAAATTTTTACGGAGGTGCCTGAACTCGCCAACAACCCCACAAAGAAAAAGATCTGGGAACGGCTCGAAAAAAAAATTGTTCCGAAATTAAAATTTTGCATTACAGTAAATGGTTCTATTGCCAATTGGTTTTATGAAAAATACAAAGTAAAATTTTATGTAATAAGGAATATTCCGCCACCCGCAGAAATAACAAAAGCAAAAACAAGGAAAGAACTTGGTTTGCCGGAAAATAAAAAAATTATTTTGCTGCAGGGTGCCGGCATTAATGTTGATCGCGGTTCTGAAGAACTTGTTGAGGCGATGAAGTATACTGAAGATGTTTTGTTGCTGGTTATAGGCAGCGGAGATGTGATTGGAAAACTCAAACAAATTACAATAGAAAATTCATTGCAGGATAAAATAGTTTTTAAAGATAAAATGCCATCGACAGAGCTTGTTCATTACACAAAA
>JACMLS010000879.1 GCA_014379485.1 Bacteroidia bacterium
GATCTTGATATGTGGTTAAGTGCGGGTACAGGTATTGCAAAAGACGGAGGTCCTTTTAAACCGGGCCCCGATAAAAAAACTCCTTTTCCAAATATTACAAATGTAGATTATATAAGGGTTTTTAAGACGGACACTTTGCCAAATCTTTTTGAGCTTAAAGCTAACTTGATGCAAAAAACAGATTCTGTATTTGAAAATAAAACTGAAATTTTTAAAACAAAAAAGACTAATAAAAAACTTCAACATAATCCTGATAAGAAAGTGAAAATCACTGATTTTGTTACCGTTTCAGTAATACAACTAACAAACCAAAGTGTAAGCCTTAGGGTTTTGGGAATTACGCCCAAAGATTCAGTTAAGGTTTCTTTTACAGATAGAGAAGGGCATGTGATTAAACAGATAACGCTGACTGAGAACAAAGAAATAAATGTGTTGTTAAACGGGCAGAAGAGGGTTGGTTTTCATGCTGAAATAAATAAGCAGGTAATTGATGAGCTCATTCTAATGCAATGATTTCTCTTAAAACAAAACCTTTTTTAGTTTAAATAAATTACACCAGGCACATTCTTAATTTCTTGCGGCAGCGCCCGTTTTGTAAAGATGGCTATAGCGTACCCTTTGCTTTTGATCAGATCAATTTCTGCCAAGCTGGGAATTTTAGAATAAAAAACAAAATCAGTGTAAAACATTCCTTCAATTGCATTGGGATGATTAAATACAATTGCGTTTGCGGGTAATTTTGAATTCAGATCTTTTAATTCAATCACCCAAACTGTATTTTTTTCGTTAGAATCAAAGAATTTCATTCGCTCAAAACAATAGCGCACAGGCAAAGCTAAAAGCAAAACAGAAAAGATAACAGATACAATTTTTAGTTTTGGTTTGAATTTAATAAACGAGAGATATTGAATGAAATAAGCTGTAAGAATAAAAAATGCAGGAGCACAAAAAATTATATAGGCCTGCATTTTTGTTTTTGCAAATGAAAAAAATAAATATGGAATTAAAATCCAGAGTAAAAGAAAAGCGCGCTGAACTGAAAAATATCTTTTAAAAAATTTATACATCAGCCATATAAATGGAATGTAAATAAGTTCGCCAAAAATTATTCTCATCTTATCAAAATAATAATAAAAAGGGCCGCCATTGCCATCTAACACTTCGCTCATGTGTTTCAGGTTGTATGCGTATTCCCGCTTAGCTTCTACCGGAAAATGCGTAATAATATAAATTTGCCAGGGAACAAAAACAGCGGCTGATGAAAGAACAATAATTACAAGAGAGGCTAAAGTTCTTTGCCATTTTAAATGCCTGTAGTTTATTACGAACCATAAAGCCAAAACAATAAATGCAGGCAACCATTTACATAATACCGCAAGGCCAATGCACACTCCCGTAAGTAAATTGAAGTATTGCTTATCTTTTTTTCTGAACAGAACCGCAAAATAAATTGCAAGTTCTATGAAAAAAAGAAAAAACACGTCAACATGGTCGGTTGCAATTCTTCCGGCAGTTAATTCAATCACCATTCCATGAATTGCGTGTAAAAATGCCGAAAGAAAGGCCGTTTTTTTCGAAAACAATTCTTTCGAAATTAAGAAAGTGAGTAAAATAGCAAGCGTTGATAAAAGTACAGATGGAAATCTGAGGCCGAATTCTGTACAACCAACTACTTTTAAGCTTGTCGCCATGATCCATAAGGGAAGCGGTTGTTTGTGTAACCAAACGTGACCATCTACCCAAGTGCTTTCGTTGGCGGGCAAAACAGGATTGTCGTATAGGGTTGGCACTAACGGATGTTTTAAAAGGTTTTTAGCAACTAATGCATGGTAACGTTCATCCCACTCATGCAAATAAGTATCAGAAGAAAGATAAAGCCTTAGAAACAAACCTCCTATTATCAATAAAAAAAGAGAAAAAACAGTTTTTTTTCTGAAATAAAAAGCGGCAAGAAACAGTAGTACAGAAATGAGCAGAACCAGGTATCCGGGAAGAAAAATCAATTAGTGCTTGAATTAATTTGAATAAGATTAGGCAAAACCAAAGATATTAAATAATCGGCAAACAGAAAATTGTCATCTGCCTTTGATCTCAATTATGTAATTTCTTTTCTCAAATCGTTTTATCAATTTAAGATTTAAATTCCGGACATGTTTTTCTTCAGGATATTCTTCGTCATTACAAAAAATAAAAATCTCGGTATTTTCATCAACCTTGTTACCTATATCTTTAA
>JACMLS010000013.1 GCA_014379485.1 Bacteroidia bacterium
AATCAAAAATCAGAGAGCACACTTCAGCGAAAACGACAGAAAGAGAGTTGAGGGTCTAAAAACAAAAGATACTTTAATGAATAAACCAATTACGAGAGAGAAACTGGATGCGCTTTAAAGCAGTTGTAAATTTTAATTTCCTTCTTTATATTTTTAACCACCCCGCAGCTCCGCTGACCGGGATCAAACCGGAAAATTATTTTTTCGGTTTTTTCTTTTCATTGAATTTAAAAGGCTTCAGAAATTATATTAAAAACAAAATTCCAAAAAACCTTACATCTGGAAGATGATTACTGCAATGGGATTTCAGGAAACAGGCAATTGTATGTTCTTTGAAAAATAAAATCAAACACATGAAGAACTCATCTAAACCGCAAGCATTTAAACCAATGTCAATTTCTTATGTGGCCAGAGCATGCGTTATTGCTTTAATGATGCTGGCTTTGGCTTCGCAACTAACCGCTCAGGTTCCAATGATAAGGCTTGGTATGTCGGGCCCCAACAATAGCCAGGATGAAACAGTTCTTTATTACCAGCAAGGCGCAACAGCCGGTTTTGACAGCAATTATGATGCTTACAAATTATTCGGGCCAAATCCTTCTGCTCACATTTCGCAGACTTATGCAGGAACTCTTATGCAGATTAACGGAATTGAACCGGTGGCCGATACGGTTTTTTCAATTTCAATTCTTACCACTACCAATACAACAGGAAATTATACAATCTCAGCAACTGATTTTTATTTTGTTCCCACAGCAACCTGTATTAAACTGCACGATCTTTTTACCGGAACAATTACAGATATTAAAACTGTATCTTATACTTTTAATTTAGCTGATACTACTTCTGTTCCGCGTTTCTTATTAAATATTTCTCTTGCAACACTTCCTGTTACCACGCAACTTTTTCAACCTGCTTGCGGAAATGTAAATTCAGGCCAGTTTATTGCAGAAGGAATTGGTGCAGGGCCTTTTAATTATGCATGGAAAGATTCTTCCGGAAACCTGCTAAAGAACAGTTCAAATAAATTTTCATCAGATACTTTGAGCGGGTTGGGTTTTGGATATTACAAGGCAGAAGTGCAGACAGTGGGTGGCTGCGATTTTTTTGGCACAGATTTTACAATTTATCCCCCTATAACTCCGGTTGCAGATTTTATTGCCGCTGATACTGTTTTATTAAGTGCAGGTGGCCAATGGCAGGCAATGAATATTTCTGCTAACGCAGTAGGTTATGAATGGAATTTCGGAGATTCATCAACTGCAGCAACTGCAGCGTATGATCTTAATCCAGATCATTTCTACACCCTTGCCGGAAATTATGTAGTTACATTAACTGCCATCAGCAGCACTTTCTGTACAGATACGTTTAGTAAAACCATTGTTGTTGCAGAAAGCATTACAACAGGCCTTGCAGAGCAGGCAGAAGAAAATATTAAATGGTGTACACTTGCAAAAAATCAATTCGCGCTTCAGCAAAAAGAAAATGAACCAATAAGCATAGAGATCTTTGATGCGCAGGGTAGAATAGTGTTGAATGAAAAAAGCAGCGCAGTTGTTACAAATTTAAACACAGATCATTTTATCGCCGGAATTTATACTGTAAAAGCGTGCAGCAAGAATTGTTTTAAAGCGATCAGGTTTGTGGTAGAATGATTTTTAAAAATAAAAAAGTAATAACCTCTTAACCAATTTTAATTTATGAAATCTGCTTCAAAAAAAAATATCAGAAAAAACTATTTTTCGGTATTGGTAGTACTCCTGTTTTTACAGAATTTCACTGCACAAACCACTTCCTGGAAAGGAATTACCAGTTCTAGCTGGAACAACGCAACTAACTGGACTGCGGGAGTACCCGTTGCAACTATTGATGCAATAATAGGCGATGCTAATTTTACGGGCGCTTTTCAGCCAACCGTAAATGCAACAGCCGCATGTAAATCTTTAACAATTGGCAACGCGGCAAAAGTTTCTGCGGTAAATGTAACAAAGAACATTACAGTTTCTGGAAATATCCTTATAGGAAACAACGGAACAGTAACACACGCTACCAACAACACAACAATTACTGTAAAAGGAAACTGGACAAATAGCGGAACCTATTCAGCTACTATTTCAACAGCGCAGGTAACTTTTTCAGGAACCACACAAACGCTTACAGGCCCTGGTACTTTTAAAAAAATAATGATCAACTCAGGCAGTATCTTAACGCTTGCGGCTAATATTGCTGTTAATACAAGTTTATCAATAAGCGGCACAATTGATCCGGGTCAGACCTTTTCTATTTCAGGAACCGGTTCGCTTACTGTAAACTCAAACGGCAAGCTGCTTGTAAAGGCCGCAAATTTTGCCACAAATTATTCTCTGTCAGGTTCAGTAACATTATCCGGTACAAGCAATGTAAATTATGCTTCTGCTGTTATTGATCAAACTATAAGCAATGCATTTAGTTATGGTTATTTGCGTGTAAGCGGAGGAATGACAAAATACCTTAGCGGTAATTTACCGGGCTTGAGTAATTCAACTTCAAGTGCAGGAAGAGTTTATATTGATGCGGGTACTTTAGATCTGCTGACCTTTACAGCAAACAGAAGCGCAAGCGGGGGCGCGTTTATAATAGGTGCCAATGCAAAACTCAGAATTGGAGGAACGAACGGGTTCCCTTCTAATTATTCAAGTACAACAATTGCATCTACCAGTACTGTTGAATATTATGGCAACAATCAAACAGTGTTAGCTGTTACATATGGCAATCTTACTTTTAGCAGCACAACCGGCACTGTTGTAAAAACAATGCCCGGAAACTCAATGACTATTACCGGAAATTTTACAAGCCAGGGAGGAACCGGAACCGGTGTTTCATTTACTGCCGGAAATAATATCACAGTAAATCAAAACGTAAGTCTTGATGCCGCATCAATTTTTAACGGAGGTTCATATACATTAACATTCAAAGGAAATTTTACAAATAACGGAACGTTTACAGGAAACACTTCTACTGTTGCGTTGAGTGGTGTAAGCGCAGTGGTTAGCGGAACAGGAATAAATAATTTTAATAACCTTACTTTTTCTGGTCCGGGTATAACAGCCGCTTCAACTGTATTACTTTCTGTTGCGGGTAATTTGTCCACATCAGGCTCCGGAACTTTTACGCATGCAAGTGGCGGACAGATAAATGTTAGCGGAACTTCAAAAACAATTACGGGCGTTGGGTTAAAATTATATAACTGTACAATTACCGGCACAATTACTACAACAGCAACATTAAAAAAAAAAAAA
>JACMLS010000880.1 GCA_014379485.1 Bacteroidia bacterium
AAATAACCAGCTATGGAACCGGAAATTGAAAATACATTAAACAAATTATCGCTGAATGACTTATGCACATTCATTGTAAACAAACATCATAGCTTTGAGCAAAACGAATTGAGCTTGCTTAAAGTTTATCTCAATTCTGCCGTAAAAATAGATGGTGGAAAATTTCCTGAGATTGGATCGCTTAAAGATGCATTCGATAAAATGTACCCGGTTCTTGAAAATCACCTGAAAAAAGAAAAACATCTTTTATTCCCTATCAGTAAAGAGCTGCAGGAAGAAAGTTCTTTTTTCTCACAGGATACTTTGCTGCTGATCAAAAACTCTGTAGAGCAATTAATAGCGGAGCACGGAAAATTAGAAAAAATGCTCGCAGAGATGAAGCTCCTTATAAATGCGCCGCGGTTAAAGAACATTGTTTCTCCTACAGGTAAGTTATGCCTGCTCGAACTTACAAGACTTTACATTGATGTAGAAAAAATGTTTGCAAAAGAAGAAGAAATTCTTTTCCCTAAATTACTTGAACTCGTTCACTTTCATAACGGAGAAAAAGTTAAAGCCGAAAAAAATCTGAACGAACCCGGAAATACGATCAAAAAAAATCAAACCGTTAAACCCGAATAAAATGAAAAAGATTTTTGTACCCACAGATTTTTCTGCGCCCTCACTTAACGCGGCAAGGTATGCAACAGACCTGGCCATGTTCCTGGATGCTAAAATGGTATTGTTCCATTCTTTTCAGCTTCCGCTTGTTACGGGCGAAGTTGGTTTTATACAGTTTCCGTATGAAGAAATAAGCCGCGATAGTCTGGAACTGTTGAAAAAAGAAAGATTTAAATTGCAAAAAGGAAAAGCAATGGAGCTTGCAATTGACTGTGTTGTAAAATCTGGTTTTGCCGGAAACGAAATTGTAGAAGAAAGCAAGGCACAGCTTGCAGATATGATAGTAATGGGAATTACAGGAAGAAATAAAGCAGGTGAGATTTTTATAGGAAGTAACTCTGTATATGTTGCAAGGCATAGTACAATTCCGGTGCTGATTGTGCCGGAGAATGTGAGCTTCAAAAAAATTAAAAAAATTGCTTTTGCCTGCGATTTTGATCATACAGAAAACAGTGGCCTTATTGAAAACGTAAAGCTATATCAGTTTATGTTTGATGCGGAACTGGATATTGTAAATGTTTATGAAGAAAATAAAACACCGGTGCTTGAAAAAGCAATAAGCGGTTTATCTGTAGAGAATTCTTTACAACACACAGAGCATAATATGTTTTTTATTAATAACTCCAACCCCTCAGAGGGCCTGGAAGATTATCTCGAAAAAAACAAACCCGACCTGCTTATTACTGCTCCTAAAAAACATAACCTGATAGAAAAAATATTCAAAGAAAACACAACAAAAAAACTTGCTTACCATGCCAACATTCCTTTGCTTACATTAAATCAGATTCATAAAACAGTTTAATTCTTTCTAAAAATACATTATGGTTATTTTAATAAACAACAAAAGAACCCTAAATGAAATTCAGAACGAATTTCATTTAAGATTTCCTAATCTTAAAATTATTTTTTTTAGAAAGAAGCATATGATCGGAGAAACATCTGAAAAAACAGATGAAATAAAACCCGGGCTTACACTTGAAGAAGCGCGCGCCCGCCACAATAACGGACATGTAACAATTTACCCGCATCAGACTGTTGATAGTCTTGAAGAACTATTTGAAGAAAAATTCGGATTGTACGCTCAGGTAATGCGCAGGTCAGGAAAAGTATGGCTTGTTACATCTAAGACTGATGAGTGGACGCTGGCCAAACAAAATGAAATTGGTGGCGAGGTTTTTTCGGAAATTTAAATAAACAAAAAAAACAGTTACCTGGTACAACTTATTTTTCGGTAAACCGGGATGTTATTTTCACCGTCAAGCCTTAGAATATACGTGCCGTTGGGAAGATCGTTTATATAGATAAGCGTTTGATTTGTTGTTTTTTGAAAGCAGATCAAACGTCCGCAGATATCTGTAAGCCAGATTTCTTTAAAGCACGTTTTTCCAAAATCAATTGCAAAGGAACCGTTGGACGGATTTGGAAAGATCTTTACTTCCGGTAAATCTTTATCAATAGAATTTTCAGAAGTAATAAGCTGACAATTTATTGAAGTGTTCGGATAAAGCGCTTGTCCGTTTTGCGTAAAGCAGGTAAGATCAAAAGAGGGCATATCTGTAATATACCCGGGAGAAGGAATTATCAATCCGTAAATTGAACCCACACCTTCTATCAGCGAAACATTGTACCAGTTATTAATATTTATTCTTTTTCTGTAAGAACCGCCAATCAACACAGAATCCACAGATTGCACGGTGTCTGTTGCCCAGCTAAAAGATCCTGATTTAAGAAAACCTTTCAGTGTGTCACCTACCTGCATGGTAAAATCGTAAAGCAACTGCTCTGTTGTATCTGAGGGAGGAATATAAAATATTTTTTTCTGCAAGGTATCATCTCTGTAAGCTCCGTTATATCCTAAAGAATTGAAGCCACAGGTTCCGGTAGAAAAAGATTGAACATAAGGGGTAAAAAATTTATGATAGACCTGTCCGTTAATAAGGGTATCGCCAGAAATTGTTATTGAGTAATATTCATCGCCCATGCCGTTAACAAAACAATATTGAACATAATGAATATTCCAAACCGCATTACTGTCAGGCATTGGATGGTAAACAGAAGTTTGTGCCTTTACAAAAAGATTTAGTAAAAGAAGAAAATAAAAATAGTTTTTTTTCATTGCGGATAATTCTAGATTCCGGCA
>JACMLS010000881.1 GCA_014379485.1 Bacteroidia bacterium
AATAAAATAAAAACGAATAATTAAACTAAAAGGCCATTTAAAGACAAAAAAAAGGTGTTAGTATAAATTATACCAACACCACAACTAAAAAGAAAAATTATATTTATCCAATATGTGAATATTCTTTCACTGTCTCGATAAAACATTTTATTTTATCAGGTTGGGTATCGGGATATAAACCGTGACCAAGGTTTGCAATGTGCCGATGGTTCCCAAATTGCTTTAACATACTTATGGTTTCCTTTTTAATTTGGTCATATGTTCCATAAAGGGCGCAGGGATCCAGGTTTCCTTGTAAAGTTTTATTCTCACCAATAATCCTACGGCTTTCTTCAATCCCCATATTCCAGTCTAGCCCTATGGTTTCGCAATTTAATTTCGCCATATCTTTTCTTGCAAAAAAAGCACCTTTGGCAAATACAGTTTTAGGAACAGTAGTTATGGCTTCACAAATTTTACTAATATAAGGCAATGAAAATTCATTGTATTGTTCAGGAGAGAGAATGCCAGCCCAACTATCGAAAATTTGGATTAAATCTGCGCCAGCATTAATCTGAGCGTTTAAATAATTAATGGTGCTTTGAGTGATTTTTTCTAATAATGAGTGAGCAAGCAGAGGCTCAGTATAAAGCATTTTTTTTGCTTTTGAAAAAGTTTTGGACCCGCTTCCTTCTACCATATAAGCCATTATAGTAAAAGGCGCACCTGCAAAACCTATTAAAGGGACACTGTCATTTAATTCATTTTTTACAATCTTTATGGCTTTGGTAACATAATTCAGATCAGTTTCTCCATTGGCAATTAACAGATTATCAACGTCTTTCTGATTTTGAATTATTTTAGGGAATATAGGTCCGCGTTTTTCTTCCATTTCGTAAGGCAAGCCCATTGCTTCAGGGATCACTAATATGTCTGAAAAAATTATTGCTGCATCTACTCCTAAAATGTTTACAGGTTGCAATGTTACTTCAGCCGCTAGTTCTGGTGTAGTGGCAAGCTTTATAAAACTCCCTGCTTTTTCTCGAACGGCCCGATATTCTGGCAAAACCCTTCCTGCCTGGCGCATTAACCATACCGGAATTCTTTCCGTTTTTTCTCCGCGGGCAGCTCTTAAGATCAGATCGTTTTTTAATTGCATAGGGGGCAAAGATAGATTTTAGCCGTCAATAATGGAAACAACGGATGACCAAAATCAGTTTTTGAATGTAGACCCTTGATAACCGTCATTTCAGACGGAGAATCATCGCTCTACTTTTGAACCTTAAAGAAAAAATTTAATGGGAGTCTACACGTATTTTGGCGACAAATACAAATACCTGCGAAGGTATAACCAGATTTTGCGTGTATTTTTTAAATACGGCTTTGAAGATCTGGTTTCTTATATGGATGAAAAAAAGCGTTTTCGTTTTTTAAGAAAGCTGGTTCCTGACTCCTTGCTAAACGAAGCCAAACATCTTAGTAAATGGGAAAAAATGCGCCTGGTAGCTGAAGAGCTGGGACCTTCCTTTGTAAAATTCGGCCAATTACTAAGCAGTCGTGCTGATCTCTTGCCTGAGGGTTTGATCAGGGAACTTGAAAAACTACAGGACGGGGTTCCGCCGGTAGAAGGAAAAGTTGCCATAGAAGCTGTTGAAAAGGAATTTGGAAAACCTGTTTTAGAAATTTTTTCTGAATTTGAAACAGAAGCATTTGCATCTGCCTCTATGGCCCAGGTACACAGAGCCACTTTAAAAACAGGAGAAAAAGTAGTTGTAAAAATTCAACGGCCGGGCATTAAGGAAATAATTGAATCAGACATTAAGGTAATGAAATACGTTGCTGAGATACTGAAAAAAAGAATGCCTTCGCTTAAAAGTCTTGACCCCGTTGCACTTGTAAAAAGCTTTGAAGAAAGTATTTTGCGCGAACTTGATTTTATTCATGAATCAGTAAACATACAGCGCTTTCACGGTAATTTTACTGCTGATGAAGGTGAAAAAAGTCATATTCACTCTCCAATTGTTTATTCAAGCCTCACCACCTCAACAGTACTGACGCTTGAATACATAAAAGGAATAAAAATTACAGATCTCGTAAAAATTGAACAGGCCGGGCTTGACAGAAAGGAAATTGCAAAACGTCTGGCTAATTCTTTTTTCAAACAAATTTTTGATTATGGTTTTTTTCACGCAGATCCTCATCCCGGAAATTTATTTGTACTTCCTGATAACGTAATTTGTTTTTTAGATTATGGTATGATGGGCAATATTATGCGAAAAGATATTGAGCAAATCGCTTACTTATTCCTCGCTGTAAAAAACAAAGAAACAAGAAAAATTATCCGCGCTTTTCAACAACTCGCTGATCTACCTGTAATCAAAAATTTCAGGGAACTGGAAGCGGACCTGAATGAGTTTGTACAAAATCATGAATTTATTACCAACGGGAAAAATGAAATGAGTTCGGTATTGCTTCAGCTAAAAGAAATAATGATAAAGCACAAATTAAAAGCGCCCATGCATTTTTATCTTTTAGGAAGAGCGCTGGTTACGGCAGAAGGGGTGATCTATACACTTGACCCGGATCTTGAACTCACAAAGCTTGCACGGCCTTTTATGAGAAAAACCATAAGCAGGCATTACAACCCTCTTCAGTTTGCCAAACGCATTTTCACTTCTATTTATGAAATGGGAATGTATATGGAAGAATTTCCGAGAGATCTTAAATCTGCGATCAGAAAAATTAATACCGGAGAAATAAAAGTAGATCTTCACCATAAAGGAATTGACCCATTAATACACACCATAAACAGAACGGGCAAACAAATTATTTCTGCATTAGTTCTGGCAGCGCTTATTGTTTCTTCAACGTTAATGATCGTTTTTAAAGTTCATCCCTGGTGGGGAAGTACTTCTGCATTGGGAATTTGCGGACTTATTATTTCTGGCCTTATAGGATTTGGAATGATAAGAGACCTGCGCAAAGGAGATCATGATGACTGGCCCGGTTGGGAAGAGGAGGGTTGAAGTAATAGAAAAGGAAAACGAAATAAAGAAGTTTTTGAATTACACTCTTGTTTATTCCTTCAGGTATTTTTTTGCAAAACCAAGCGGAGTTTCGCCGCATTTTTTTTTGAACAGTCGCGAAAAATAAGCACTATCAGAGTAATTCAACTTGTTTGCAACCTCCTTTACAGAAAGCGTTGAGTGAATCAGCAGATTTTTAGCTTCAAGAATTATTCTGTCGCTGATAAAATCACCGGTTGTTTTATTTAAGCATGTTTTACAGATTCTGTTCAGATGTTTTTCACTCATATTCATCCTGTCTGCATAGTCTGAAGGAGATTTTATTTTCAGAAAATTCCTGTCAACCAGTTCCTCCAGCAACTTTATTTTAGAAAGATACAGGTGATTCTGTATCACGGTTTCTTTTTTTTGAAGGTATAAACGTGAGAGTTCTATGTACAGCAAGTCGGTAAGCGAACAGAGTTTAGCCTGCTTCATAAGTGCAGACATTTTGAATTCGGAAATAATTTCCAGGAACAATTTTTTTATTTTTTGAAAGCTTTTGTCTTTCATGTAAATGACAGGGGAATTAAAAGAGGAGGAGAAAAAAGGAAAATCATGTACTTTTTTAGATTTAAAATTAATATCAAAAAAAGCGCGGGAATGAAAAAATATATATCCATCAATATCTGCTGACAATTTCCAGCCGTGGGTCTGACCCGGAGATAAAAGAAAAACACTGCCGGGTTTGATGGGGTAGGATGTAAAATCTATTTCATGAATTCCGCTCCCCTTCGTAAACAACACTACCAGGAAAAAATCGTGTTTGTGCGGAGCCTCTACAAATTTGTGATGTCTTAAATGACTGATGAAATAATCTGCGTAGAAGTCTTTTTCATCTACCGGACTTTGAAAATTTTCGATGTTATAAACAGGCAGGTTTTTTTGGCGCATGTACAAATATAATGAAATGTCTTATTTGTCCAATTAACAGTCTGTTTAATGCTATATGTATTTCAAATTATTTCCGACCTTTATAATATAAAATAAAAGTTATGAAAACAACGACAAAAAAAAGAGTTCAGATGATTCTGCACGAGAAATGTCCGATTTGTGCTGAAGGTGCTGTTTTTGAAAAAGAAAAGAAACACTTTTTCAGCATTCCGCAAATGAAAGAAGAATGCAGTAATTGCGGCTATCATTTTGAGCGTGAACCCGGATACTTTATAGGGGCCATGTATATCAGCTACGGATTGGGGGTACTGGAAGGCCTTACAGCATTTCTTTTAAGTAAATTCTTTGTTTCAGAAATTTCTCACGTTTTACTTTTTGTAATTATTATATCAGCCATACTTCTTTCTTCGTACTGGAATTTCAGAAAGGCAAGAGTGATCTGGCTGAATATTTTTCCGCAATAAAAAAGGAGCCCCTTAAGCTCCTTTTCCACAAACATTAAATGCAAGATGTGAAATCTGAAAGTGAAGGATACAACCAAAAGATCCTTCACTCATAAAGAACAACCTGTAGTTCAAAATTGCACTTAACTAAACCAAGATTTACCCCACGTTTGTTGCTGAGAAATAATTTAAGCCCCGAAAGCAGTTTTTAAGTGAGAAAAAGCTTCGTGCATCTCATTACTGAAATTTTTCCATTTTTTTTCGGCGAATTTTTCTTTT
The DNA here is from genome assembly GCA_014379485.1 of Bacteroidia bacterium. Lineage (GTDB taxonomy): Bacteria > Bacteroidota > Bacteroidia > B-17B0 > Aurantibacillaceae > AM-1111. The sequence goes on from JACMLS010000881.1 coordinate 4,661, forward strand.
TCATGAAGATTTTCTTTGGCGGCCGCAACTTTTGCGTGAAATGATTTTTTGTATCCATCCATTTTTTCTTCGGTTTTAAATTCCTTTAATTCGAATTTCAGTTTTAAGATCTGTAACTTGATCCTGAATTTTTTGAGATCAAGTAGAAGAAGAGAATAGATTTTTTCTGTCTCTTTATTTTCCATTATATAAGTTTCCAGTTCATTAATGGCAATGTTTATCTTTTTTCGTTGTGCCTCAAAAGCATCGCGCCCTTCGGCTTTTCCTAATGCAAGTTGTACCTGTAACTTTTCAAAAGCAACTTTGATTTTTAAGGTATTTTTTTCCACAATAAGTTTTACATTATCCATATCAAGGTTTGCTTCGTGCAGACTTTTATGTAGTTTCTTTTTCACATCGTCAAAAAGATCTTTTGCCTCCATTTTACCTAATGCTGCCTGTAAACGGAATTCTTCGAGTTCTACAGCGGCTCTTTTTAACCCATCAATTATTTTATCTGTAAAGGAATTTTGTGTTATAGTTTCCATGTTTTTAATTTTATGAAGCAAAGATTCCACTATTGTGCGGACATGGAAATGATGGCTGTCGTCGGTGTGACTGATATTGCTCATAAAAAACAAAAGGCCGAAACAGAAATTAAAACTATTTTTGAGGTGTGGTATGGCAGAAACAAAAGCAAACAACAGTGAAAAGATTTTTTTAGAAGGCCCTCAATCCAGGTGGAGAGAGTTTGTGTTCATTGTGAAAGCCTTATTTGAATTTTTTAAAGGATTTAGAAAATTTCATTTTCTCGGACCCTGTGCAACTGTTTTCGGTTCGGCTCGTTTTAAGGAAGGCCACCCGTATTACGAAGCGGCAAGAAAAATTGGAGGAGACCTTGCAAAACTCGGGTTTACTGTAATGACAGGTGGCGGGCCGGGAATTATGGAAGCGGCAAACAGGGGAGCGAAAGAAGAAGGAGGCAGGTCTGTTGGATGTAATATAGTTTTGCCGATGGAGCAAAAACATAATCCCTATTTGGATAAGTGGGTTAACATTAATTATTTTTTTGTGCGGAAAGTTCTGCTCTCTAAATACTCTTACGCATTTATTGTGCTCCCCGGCGGATACGGAACCCTCGACGAGTTTTTTGAAGCCATTACTCTTATACAAACAGGAAAGGTTAAAAAATTTCCGGTTGTGCTGTATGGAAAAGAATATCACGAAAAATTATTTGAGCACCTGCAAAGAATGGTGCTTGAAGGAACTATTTCTGAACAGGATCTTAAACTTTTTTTGTTTACAGACACTACAGATGAAATTCCCGTTTTCCTGGAAGAGTATGCTGTTAAGCAATTCAAGTTGAACAGAAAAAAAATTCCGTTCCCAATTGGAATTTTGGGAGAAAAATAATGCAAGGCCAAATCCCGCTTCCAATTCAATCAGTCCTTATCCTGACTCTTGTCATCTGTTTCAATACAGCTATTACTCACCTTTGATTTGAATTTTCTGATCAAATGGAGTCAAAACCAAATAAAACTGTTGCAGGTCCGGTAAAAGAACCTGTAGGAATGAACCGGAGCATCAGCTTGTGGATAGACGACTACGATGATCTTTTTTCTGATTTTGACCCGCGACCATACAGTGAAAGAAATGTTTCGGATGACTTTCTTTCAGAAATAAAAAAAGTGTGCAGCGAAAGTGATTTCAGTATTGCAGAAATAAAATTGCTGGTTCCTGAAGGGAAAAGGGTGCAGCAAAACGAAGAAGTAGTAATAAAACGCCTGCATCAGCATTTCAGAACAAATCACCAGTACCAGGAAAAAGAATTCAGGACAAAACTGAAAAAAGGTTTTTTGTTTCTTTTTATAGGAATGGTGCTGATGATGATTGCCGGTTATCTTTCTGTTTCAAAAGAAAGTTCGTTTGCCATCAGAATTTTATTTGTATTAACCGAGCCAGCGGGATGGTTTTTTGTGTGGGTCGGACTTGAGAACATTTTTTTTATTCCAAAAAAAGAGATTCCGGAACTGAAATTTTTCAGAAAACTTCATAAAAGCAAAGTTGTTTTTAAACCGTATGAGATAGATCATGTGCCAGCATGATGACGATAATGGGTTAAGAGAGGTAATAGTACAATCTTTGATACAACTTAATTACATTTTTATATGAAAACAATTTTAGTTCCCACAGATTTTTCGGCAGGCGCTGCCAACGCAATGAGTTTTGCAGTAAAACTCGCATTGAAAACAAAATGCAAGGTTATTTTTTTTCACAGTTGTTATTTCGACGAATCAGGTGTAAAAAGTGGATTAACATATGAGGATTCATTGCGTCTCTCAAAGGAATATTCGGCAAAGAAATTAATTGCCGAAGCAGAAAAAACTTTCAAGAGTCTTAAAATTTCGGCTGCCAGTGTAAAACATGAATTTGTGGTTGATTTTTCTCCTTCTGCGTCTGATAGCATAATCAACACCTGTAAGATCAAAAAACCAGATCTTGTGGTGACAGGTACGCATGGCGCAAGTGGAATAAAAAAGTTTTTGTTCGGAAGCAATACCTCACACCTCATCTCTGCTGCAACGGTCCCCGTGCTTGCCTTACCCTTGCATTATAAAGATGCTGATCTGGAAACAATTTTGTATTGTGCAGACCTGAATAATTCTATGGAAGAACTTAAAAAGATCAAGAAGTTTAATGAAAAACTGGGTGCAAAAATTGAAGTGGTGAATATAGATTATGGCTGGGCGCTGTCTGTAAAAGAGAGAACAACGCTCCACAAATTAGAAAAAGAAAATCTCCTTTTCAGGAGAGTGAAAGTTCCGATGGAGTTTTCATTGCAGGAATCCCTTAACAAAGAAATGAAAAGCAAAAAGCACGCTGTTCTCTGTATGTTTCACGAAAAGAAAACGGGCATTGCAGGATTTTTGTTTGGCGGAAAAACCCAGGGAATTTCGATGGCGCTTAAATTCCCATTGCTTTCTTTCCCGAAGTAATTCCAGTTTTATTTTCCGGCTTTTTTCTCTTCAATTCTATACTCACCGTTTAGTTGAACGGTTAAAGTAATGTTTCTGACTTTGTCTGAGTACCGGTAAATGAAGGTTTCTGTGAAAAAGTAGTCATCTTCTTTTCTGAATTTATATTTGTAAATTAATTCACCCTTTAAATTATACAACCAATATATATCTTTTCCTTTCTCCTTTGCAATAACCAGTTTTTTTCCTGCAATTTCAATAGATTCAAATTTCATTGGTACCAGAATGTTGCCGGAAAGCTTTGCAAAACCATAATCACTTTCGTTATTAATAATACAGTAACCGGGAGGAATAAAAACGCTCCAGCTGCTGTCTTCCAGAAAAAGTGACTGGTCTAAAAAAATTTCTTTGTGATTTTTTATATCATAGAGAGCATCAAAGTAATTTTTTTGCCATAAAGAAATCAGGGTGTCGTTAAGCGGTTCTTCAATTCCTTCAAATTTAGGAGGGATCAGGATTTTTCCGTTTATATCTACAAGGCCTTCCTGTTCATTTTTTTCAAATATAAATTTGCCGGATTTTTCATAAAAGGCAAGTTCTTCATAGGTAAAATCAAGGATCTGTTTTCCGTTCCAGTCAATAAGTCCGCAAACGTTACGTGGCCCGTTTTTTCCGTTACCAATATTTTTAACAATAAGATAATTTGAGTTGAAACTTTTTATTTCAAAATCAAATTTATAATCTTTTTTATTTCCTTTTGCATCGTAAAAATCTTTGGATGTTTTGGTTTCAATCAGGAACAGGGGAGGAGTAGTGCAGGATTCAAAATCATCCGGTACATCAATAGTTAAGTAATCAAAAGAAAAAATATTTTTCCCGTTAAAATCAAAAACCCTTTCTCTAAAACCATCATTACAGCAAATCAATTTAAAATTTTGAGAATAATTAAAGAAAGAATATCTGGGTGGAAGAATGGAGAGACCTGTTGAATCAAAAATTCCGGTCTCAGTTGAATCTGTATACTCGAAAAACAGAGGCGAAAGCTCAGTTACGTTGGCATTTCCAATCGCAAATCGTTTTCTAATATTCAGTAATGAATCCAGCAGAATGGTAGAATCAGGAGAGGTAAGTAACCATCCGGTAAAATCAGGGTAATTGCATACCTGGAAATTATTTTGTTTATGGAGTTTTTTGGCAAATTCCCCATCCATAAAACCGCTTTTTTCAGAAATGATTTTTCCTTTAACTGCATCTATCAGTTCAAATCTGAAAGAATCTCTTAAAACAAGGGCGCGATTATTTTTTGCAATTACGACTTCTGTGTAAAAGTCACGAGAATTTATTTTTTCATTTGAGTAGATTACGGTCCATAATTTATTTACCCGCCCCCAATAACTTCCGCTTTTGCCAAAAGGATGAATGACAGAAAAAACTGCGCGCTTTATCGTGTCTTTTTTTTCGTTTAAAAAACCGTAATTTTTTCCGGAACGAAATGGAGTTAATTGCGAAAAAGCAGATCCTAAAGAGAAAATAATTAGTATAAGAATCAGGCTTCTGCGCATAGGATTAAAGATAAAAAAAATACTCAGACCAAAAAGTAATTTCCATTGGTTGGAAGGATGGAAGTCCCGATAGCTATCGGGAGGAAGGTTGGGGGAGCACCATCAATCTTCCTGCCAAAACGCCTCTCTTGGCAGGAAAATTTTCTTACTTTTGCCAGACAAAATTTAAATTTCTTTTTATGAGTACTAACGAAGATCTGTTTAAGAATATTATTTCGCACAGTAAAGAATACGGTTATATTTTTCCGGGAAGTGAGATCTATGATGGCATGAGCGCCGTTTATGACTATGGGCAATACGGAGCAGAACTGAAAAAAAATATACGTGAGTATTGGTGGAAAGCCATGGTGCAGATGCACGAAAACATTGTAGGGATCGATTCGGCAATTTTTATGCACCCAACTACCTGGAAAGCCAGTGGGCACGTTGATGCTTTTAATGATCCGTTAATTGATAACAAAGACAGTAAAAAACGTTACCGCGCAGATGTGCTGATTGAAGATCACGTTAAAAAAATAGAAGAGAAAATAAAAAAGGAAGTTGAAAAAGCGGCAAAACGTTTTGAGAATTTTGATGAAGCTATGTTTCGCAGCACCAACGGGCGCGTTGTTGAATACCAGAAGAAAATTGACGAGATAAATGCCCGCTTTAAAACAGCATTAGACGATGGAAACCTGGAAGAGGTCAGGCAAATTATTATTGACCTTGAAATTGTTTGCCCTGTAAGCGGAAGTAAGAACTGGACAGACGTAAGACAATTTAATTTAATGTTCTCTACGCAAATGGGTGCATTGGGAGAAGAAGCAAGCACCATTTATTTACGACCTGAAACTGCACAGGGAATTTTTGTAAATTTTCTGAACGTACAAAAATCAGGCAGAATGAAAATTCCGTTTGGTATTGCGCAAACCGGTAAAGCTTTCAGAAATGAAATTGTGGCAAGGCAGTTTATTTTCAGAATGCGTGAGTTTGAACAAATGGAAATGCAGTATTTTGTGCAGCCCGGAACTGAAATGGAGTGGTATGAATATTGGAAAACTGCACGCCTGAAATGGCATAAATCATTGGGACTTGGTGATGACAAATATAAATTTCATGATCATTTAAAAGTGGCGCATTATGCTAACGCAGCCTGCGACATTGAATTCGAATTTCCATTTGGATTTAAAGAATTAGAAGGAATTCACTCCCGCACAGATTTTGATTTGAGCCAGCACGAAGAATTTTCTAAGAAAAAACTTCAGTACTTTGACCAGGATTATACCGGACCATTGAACTCCAAATTGGCAAAAACACAAACGCCCGAAGATTGGAAAGATAACCATAGTTATGTTCCGTATGTTGTTGAAACTTCTGTTGGATTAGACAGGATGTTTCTTGCCATTCTTTCTGCATCTTATAAAGAAGAAAAATTAGAAGACGGATCTGAGCGTGTTGTTCTGAATCTTCCTCCGGCACTTGCACCTGTTAAAGCGGCTGTACTTCCGCTTGTAAAAAAAGACGGGTTGCCTGAGATCGCTGAAAAGATCATGAATGAATTAAAATACGATCATAATCTGCAGTACGATGAAAAAGATACTATCGGAAAAAGATACAGAAGACAAGACGCAATAGGAACTCCCTTTTGTATTACTGTAGATCATGATTCTTTAACAGACGAATCTGTTACCATTCGTTACCGCGATGATATGAAACAGGAACGTGTAAAAATTTCTGCTGTAAGACAGATCATAGAAGAAAAAGTAAGCATGAAAAAACTACTGAAAGATCTTTGATTTGAAAAGAACTGATTTTAAGAAGCACTCAATGGGTGCTTTTTTTTTGATCTCGTCTCCGTGTATCTCTGTGTTTCCGCTCAGCCTTCTCTGTGGTTAAAAGCGGTGTAACTAAGGTGCTGAGAATAAGAGTAAGATTTTCTATTTAAAATTCATTCAAAACGTTTCTACTCTCTTAAATTCCTTATTTTTGAACGCCTATATGAAAAAATATTTCGTTTTATCCTTCCTTATTCCGTTGCTGAGCGGAAGTTTATTTTCGCAGAGAGTAGGAGGTCCGGTTTTTATCGGTTCATTTTCTTACGGTGTTCAGCTGAACTGTTCAAATATTTCTGTGGCCGCAGCCGGAAAGAAATGGACCAGAAATATTTATGAGAATGAAAATCTTTCGTTGATGCTTGAGTCTTTAAAAAGTGCTTTGATGAATGGTAAACTGAAAGGAAGAAGCAATATCTGGGACCGTAATGATACAACAACGTACACAATTTCTGAGGTTGCCTCATAGTTTTTTATTGAAAGTACTTACGAAACAGACAACTTTGAAGTGGAAGGGGGAACCACTGTTACCATTCGCGAGGAGATTTTTTTTAATGAAAACATTTACCTCACTTTTTTTGAGAACTGGTATTATGACGCTTCAGTGAATGAACTTACAAAAGACGTAACGGCAATTGGCCTTGGAAAATACAATGAGATGAAAGACGTGGGAATGATGCTTGTAATTATTCCTCTAACCAATTCGGGCAAATTTCATGCTGACCTTGCTTTAACCGACATTTCTTACGATGCAAGAACTGGAGGTGACACAGAAAGCGATGCTTATTTTCACATCCTCACAAATAAACTTGGCGTAAAAGCACATTCAGATCATTCGCTGTTAAGAACTGCAAATTATCCCTTTTCAGAAAAAATACCTGAATCTCTTTTTAAAGCAACCTGCGATACAATTTCTAAGTGTTATGACTTTGGTTTTTCTGAAGACTGGGTGTATGACTCTGTAAATTTTTCTTTACACAAAACCGTTAAGAATATTCAATTCAGGTATAAAAAAGGATCGTATTCTGATTTTCCGCTTCAGACAAAAGCTACTTTTATTTTTAAGAGTTTTAAAGAAAATATACAGATAAAAAATTCTCATAGTCTTGATTGCATTCAAACCGGGCAACCTTTCTATCGTCATGTTAATGATGCTTTGAGTTCGGAAGATTCATTAGTGAAAAATGGAGTGACAAAACTGGTTAAATCATTTTATTCTAAAATAATAGAATATGAACTTCGAGCTTTTATGCCGGCAGAATGTATAGACATGGGAAAAGTGCTTTTAAGCATGGACGAATTTAAACACAGGCTCACCACAGAAACGTCAGGAGTAGAATATGATTCTGTTGGGAATATTGTTTCTGAAAAGGTTTTTATTGATACTATGAATTATTTTGACGGGTTGAGAATGAACGAATCCATTCAGTTTGATCTGGCTGCAAACAAAGTAAGGCGAGACGTTAAAATGCTTACGCCGGTTTTTTATATAGACTACAAAGAAATTTTTAAATCTCTTTTTTCCGTTTCGGTTAAATCAGATTCAAATTACGTTCCGGTACCTGCTGATCTTATTTGTAAAAACGCAAAGCAAAAAGTTGTTTTTCAGCAAAACAAGTTGCTTTTTGATGGTTATACTGAAGAAATGAATACTGAAGGATTTAGCCCCGGCGATAATCTGATCTCTTACAAAGGGCGTTATGAGTTGTTAAGTTCCATTTATAACCTGGCACAGAACGGAACAATAAAACTTTATAAGCCAGGAACAGATTCTGTTCTATCAATAAAAGAAGTTGCCGCAATAAAAGATTCCCTCACCATTAAGTCTCTTGGTAATACAGAAACTCCAAATTGGTTTTTATCTGTTTCTGAAATGCAAACGCTGGAAGACTGGTATTACAACGAAAAGACAAATGTGTTTAAAATTGTAACTAAAGAGATCATTTTTTGCAGAAAGCGGTCTTCAGGATTCACAGACAAAGTTTTTTCTTTAAAATACGCTCAATGAAATTAAAACAAACGAAACTATTTTTTACTTTTTTGCTGGCGAACTTTTGCATTCAGTTTGCTTTTTCTGTTCCGGGAGATACTGTAAAGGGAATCATTCGCTTTATTCCTCTTACGGGAACAGACATGGAGCTTGTAGAGAATATTGATCGCGAAATTTTTTTCCCTCAGTTTTTTATTTACAAAGGAGTAAAAGAAAAAAAAATCACTCCCTACAAACCCGAATCAGATGCCTGGGCCGGAAAAACAGAATTTGAAAAAGAGCGGAGAGATTCTTTTTACGTTAGAAGTTCGCAGATTGAAATTGCAGATTCGCTTGGAAACCTGACAGGTGAATTAGTGACGCAGTATTACGAGCTGAGTAATACAACCGCTTACCGGTTTTACGAAGAGATAACTCCTGATGAAAACAGTTTCAGGATCTTTGTAAACGTAAAAGGTATTACACTTTTTTTTGAAGACTACGAAAGAGGAAGTACTACAGTTCCAATTTTTTATTTTGATAACTCGGCCACAAAAAATATTGCCATTCCGGATTATAGTCTTCTGGCTGGTCGCAGAGATACCTTGT
>JACMLS010000882.1 GCA_014379485.1 Bacteroidia bacterium
CGTAACCGGTACAGATGCTAACGGTTGTATGAATACTGATATGGTTACCATTACAGTAAATGCTCTTCCGTCAGTAAGTCTTACACTAACGCAAACCTCAGCTTGTGTGAGTGCTCCTGCCGTTGGTTTAGCTGGCGGATCACCTGCAGCCGGAACATGGGCAGGCACAGGAGTTACAGGCAGCTCTTTTAATCCTTCTGTATCAGGCGCAGGAACATTTGCTATCACTTACTCATTTACAGATGCAAACGGCTGTTCAGCTTCTGCAGTTGATTCTTTTTTAGTGGATGCTTGTATTGGTATTGCCGGTGTTTCATTTAACACTATCTCTATTTATCCAAATCCAAACAACGGAAGTTTTACAATTAAATCGAATTCAGAAACTGTTTACACCCTTATTAATGAAATGGGGCAAACAATTGAGTCGTTTAAATTAAACGGAAGTAATAATTACAGCAAAAGTTTTGAAGGTTTAAGCAATGGTATTTATTTTGTTATGGGATACGATAACAACCGTGTAGTGAAACAAAAAATTGTTGTGACCAGGTAATTATCGAAAAAAAAAATAATTTTAAAGAGCCCGCAATCGTAAAGATCTGCGGGTTTTTTATTACTCACACTTTAAAACTGCAACCAGATCCTGGTTAGCCGCTTTTATTGTATGGAAGCTGATAGTTAACAGTGCAATAATTATTGCGGTGAGCCCTGAAAAAACAAAGATCAGCCAGTTTATTGTAGTATGGTATGCAAAATTCTGTAACCACTGGTTCATGGCATAATAAGCTACCGGAATTGCAATGATAAGGGCAATTAAAACCAACCTGATAAAATCTTTTGAGAGCAGATACACAATTTCGCTTACTGATGCGCCTGATATTTTTCTTACGCCAATTTCTTTAGTGCGCTGATGCGTTGCAAAAGAAGCAAGCCCCATTAAACCAAGGCAGGAAATAAAAATACAGATGCAGGCAAAGCAGGAGAACAACACATTTCTTTTTTCTTCTTCTTTGTATTGTTTATTAAAACTTTCATCTAAAAAAGAATAAGAGAAGGGGTAGCCGCTGCTCATAGATTTAAACTTGTTTTCTACATACGAAATAGTTTTTGGAATATTCTTTCCGCTGATCTTTATTGAGAGCCAGTTAAAATTCCTTTTTCCCAAAACAAGTACCATTGGTTCAATGGCTTCATGCAATGAGGCAATGTGAAAATTTTTTACAACACCCAAACAATTACCTTTTTTATATCTTTTGCCAATTTTTTTTCCGACGGGCTTTTTCCACTCAAAAAATTTAACCGCAGCCTCGTTAACCAGCATAAAAATAGAAGAGTCAAGATGATCAGCCATACTTTTTTCAAAACCCGTTCCATCAATAATCTTAATGCCCATCATATCAATATAATTGTAATCTACACTCATTGCAGAAATAAGCGTAGGTGTCATACCGGTTGACCGTTCAAAATCATAATCGAAACGATTTAAACCACCAACCGGAATAGTGAGCGATGCTGCAACATTTGAGATGTCAGGATTTTTTAAAAGTTCTTCCTTTAAGATATCTGATTTTTTTCTGATCAAAGGATCGCTAAGTTCTACCAGCAATACCTGGTCTTTATTAAAGCCAAGGTTTTTGTTCTTCACAAAATCAAGCTGATCAGACACTACCATTGTTGCAATGATCATAATAATAGATAAAGAAAACTGTACTATAACAAGCGCTTTTCTAAGTGTAGGTTTGTTCTTTGAGTGGTCGCCGGTTTTTTTAAGCGCTTTAACCGGTACAAATGACGAAATAAAAAAAGCGGGGTACGCACCGGCAACAACACCAACGCTAAGTGCAAGCAAAAAAACCGTAAGGAGTGTTGCCGGGTCTATAAGATTTAAAGAAAGTTTTTTCTCAGAAAAATCATTAAAGAAGGGAAGAATAATTTCTACCAGAGCAAGCGCAAAAACCAAAGCGAGCAGAGAAAGAACAATTGATTCTGCCAGGAATTGTATGATCAGTTGTTTTTTTGACGAGCCCAATACTTTTCTCATACCCACTTCTTTTGAGCGGTTATAAGATCTCGCCGTGGCAAGGTTCATGTAATTAATGGCAGCAATAAGTAAAATAAATATTCCTATTACAGAAAAAACATATATATGCGTTTTGTTGCCACCCGGCTCAATCTCAAAATTAAGATGCGGTTCGAGGTGAATGCTTTCTAATGGCTGAAGTATAAGATCCAGGTATTGATTGTCTGGTCCGTAATCTTTTTTCCAGAACTCAAATAAAGCGGGCCAGATCTTTGTTTTAAAACGTTCTGCATCATAATCTTCTCTTAATTGAATGTAAACATATTCAAACATGTCTCTCTTCTTAAACTTTGAAATAATTACCTCAGGCGTTAAATGAGATTTATGGCTATAGTTTTTTATTACGCCTGCAATAATTCTTGGCCTTGCGGTATCTTTTGTTTTAGAATTGCTTAGCAGAATTGTTTTTCCTAACGGATCTTCGCTGCCAAAGAGTTTCTGCGCCATGTTTTCTGTAATAACAACAGCCTCGTTACTATGCAAAGCAGTTGCAGGGTTGCCTCTTACAAATTCATGATCAAACAAACTAAAAAAAGTACTGTCTGCATAATAGGATTTTTCTTCATAAAAATCTTTTCCCTTATAGCTGAGAAGAGAAGCAACCTGTGAGACCCGTGTTGTATTTTCAACCTCCGGATAATCTTTACGCAACTGATCGGCAATAAGCGGTTCTGCGGCAGCCATGGGGTTTGATATGCCACCCGTTACAAGATCATTTGCCAAACGATAGATTCTTTTTGAATTTTTAAAATGTGTGTCGTAAGACAGTTCATCTTTTACCCAAAGACCTATCAGAATAAAGCAGGCAAGACCAATAGCAAGACCAAGTATATTAATGGCAGAATAAAATTTTTGACGAAGTAAATTCCTGACAGCTATTTTAATGTAATTTCTGAACACAGATAACAGTTTTTATTTTTTTTGAAACAGAAATTCACGCTGCCTGCAATTGCTGCATCTGCAAA
>JACMLS010000883.1 GCA_014379485.1 Bacteroidia bacterium
AAAAATAATTATTGGAAAAACATTCCGCTTGAAAACGAAAGTATGTTGCACACACCCATTTTTGCAGAGAAACTCAAGAACTATTTCGATAAAATTGTGTTCCAGATTCCCGATTCAATAAATCTGGAGATCGCAAAAATTTATTCGCGGATTTATTCGGCGAAAAACTCTTACATGTGGTCCATGTCATGGCTGACCCAGTTTTACGAGAAGAAAGGTCAGCAGTACATGGGTTTTGAATCTGTATTTGTCGCTATAGTTGATAGTTTTTACGAAACCGGCAAAGTTGATTTTTACAATGCTAAACAACTTGAAAAAATAATAACCCGTAAGAACGTTTTAAAACCTTTACTTATTGGTAAAACAGTTCCGGACCTCTTTACAGTTGACACAAATGGAATGAAAGTTTGCCTGCGGTTAAAAATGGATACCTGCAGAACAAGTGGCTGCCTTACAAAAATTTATGAAACCAACAGAATAGAATTGAGCCGGCAACTCATCTCTATAAAAGATGTAAAAGCAGAGTACACCGTTCTTGTTTTTTGGGATATAGATTGCGGACATTGTAAAAAAGATATTCCTGTGTTGTTTGAGAAGTTTAAAGAGCTTCGTGAAAAAGATAGTATTGATGTAAAAGTAGCTGCAGTTTATGACCAAAGTGATTTTGTAAAATGGCCTAAAACAATTAAAGAAATGCAATTGCTCGATCCGAACTGGACCAACCTTGCAGACGGGGTGCATTTGCAGAATTTTAAAGATAAATTTGATGTTTACAGTAACCCTGTAATTTATATTTTAGATAAAAATAAAGTGATCCGCTATAAACGCATCGGTGCAGAACAAGTGGGCGATGCGATCCGGAACATGGCAAGGGGATAAGGCTAAAAGCAAATTATTGCCAAAGCAACTATGGAATCAGCAAAAAAAATGAATCTTAAAAGCATATTAAAAATCAACAGAAATTCAGTAAATTTGTAAAACAGTAAAGAATAACATTTATGAAGAAGATCCTTACACTTATGTTTGCAATGGGCGCTGCTTTTTGCGGTATCAAAGCCCAGACTGCCGCTGCGCCTGCAACCCCTTACGAGATCAAGGTGAACATTAAAAATGCCAAGGACAGCGTTATTTACCTTGCTATTTACACCTTTGATAAGCAATACCTTATTGATACCGCCAAACAGGCCAAAGACGGAAGCTATACCTTTAAGAAAAAGCGGAAACTTGACAAAGGAATGTATATGTTTATTAGCGCGGGCAAAGCAAAATACATTGATTTTATAATTAACGAGTCAGATAAGTTTGGGGTAAGTTTTGATACCGCAGATGTGGTAAAGACCATGAAATTCACGAACTCCAAAGAGAATGAAAAGTTTTTGGAACTTGTAAAATTCATGGCTGCAAAAACAAAAGATTTTGGCGATTTCAGAAATGATATTAAAGCAAGAAAGCCTGCTGACTCCACTAAATTAGTAAGTGATAAGAACAGAGCCATCAATGCAGATGTAGATAAATTCCGTAAAGATTTTATTGCTGCGAATCCTACAGGCTTTGTTTCTGATTTTGTGCGTTTGCAGATGGAGCCGGATATTACAAACCCACCGCTTGCAAAAAACGGAAGACCTGATTCTATCTGGCAATATCAGTACTACAAAAATAATTATTGGAAAGACATTCCATTAGGCGATGAAAGAATTCTTCACACCCCTATTTTTCACGATAAATTGAAAAACTTTTTCAATAAGATTGTATTGCAAATGCCCGATTCTCTTAACAAAGAAATTCCGAAAGTGGTAGACAGAACAATGCCCAGCAAAGAAAT
>JACMLS010000090.1 GCA_014379485.1 Bacteroidia bacterium
ACAAAGATCACCGGCAGATCCCACACAGCGGCAACGTTTACAGACTCATGAAAATCTCCTTCGCTTGCGCCACCATCTCCGCTAAACACTGCAACGGCTTTTTGTTCTTTACGCAATTTATACGAAAGCGCAATTCCATCTGCAACGCCTAACTGCGGCCCAAGGTGAGAGATCATTCCCACAATTTTAAATTCCTGAGTACCAAAATGAAATGAGCGATCGCGCCCTTGAGTAAATCCGCCCGGTTTGCCTGTAAACTGAGAGAAAAGGCGATTCAAAGGAATTTGCCTTGTAGTAAACAACCCCAAGTTTCTATGCATTGGCAATAAAAATTCATCTTTATCCATAGCAGCCGCCACACCAACAGAAATGGCTTCTTGTCCTATACCCGAAAACCATTTGGAGATCTTGCCCTGGCGAAGGAGAATAAGCATTTTCTCCTCTATCATACGGGGTTTTAAAATATTTCTGTAGAGAGAAAGAAGTTCTTCGTCGTTGAATTTTTTACGGTCAAAAGAAACGGGCATTTCGGCGGTGATCATAGACAATTGAATTTATCAGACAAATGTACAAAATTCGATTTCCGCATATGAAAATTGATGAAAATGTTTCGCTATTTTTATGAGCATTAATTTATATGCAGCTAACTAATAAAAGCGGAAAAATATGGTTGTTTGCAACTGTTTTTCTTTGCCTTCTTTTTATTGCGATAAAAATCTCTTTTTTAACCCTTCCGTGTTCAGGAGACGAAGCTTATCCGTATGCAGATGCAATTCACTATCAGATTGAACATGGGGTAAGTCTGTCTCCTGCTGCTATGCCGGCTGATCTTGGAACGGGGCATCCGACATTATATTATTTCTTACAGGCAGCATGGATGAAAATGGTTGGAACAGAAATGTGGGCTGCACGGATCTTACCGCTCTTTATTTCTGTATTACTTCTTTTTAGAATCTTTTTTTTTGGAAGAAGATTTTTCAGTCCGGCAATTGGTTTTTTTTGCGCTTTACTTTTTGCATCACGCAGCATTTTTTTTGTGCAATCTTCTATGATGCTTCCCGAAGTATTATTAAGTTTTCTCTTGCTTTCTTCTATACAATTTTATTTTGAGCGAAAGTGGCTGGCTTATGCTTTGTACAGCTCATTATTAGTGTGGACCAAAGAACCCGCCTTACTGTTTATAGGGCTTTTTGGTTTATTTGAAATAAGACGTTCTGTTATTTTACACAGCAAAATTACGCTTACCTTAAAAAACCTGTTGTTTACCGCAGTACCATTAGTTGCGGCCCTTGGTTTTTACACATGGCAAAAAATAGAAATGGGTTGGTTTTTATATCCGCGGCACGTCAGTTACATTTCTTTTAAATTTTCTGATTTTATTGATAAGTTATTTGTGCTTTATGGCGAATCGATGTTTGTGTTTTATGGTGGAGTTTTTGTTATTTTAACCTGTCTTCTTTTTTTTATTCTGAATTTGGTGAGAAAGAACAAGAGCGAAAAAGAAGAGAAAGAAATTTCCGCTTTCCTATTCGCAGCCCTTCTTGCGTATATGCTTTTCTGTTCATTAAATTTTTCTTCGCCACGCTATGTGCTTTGCCTTTTTCCTCTGTTTTTCTTTCTTACGTTAATGCAGGTGTTTAAATTTTTCAGACAAAAAGAAAAAATTGCCTGGCTAATTTCAATCTTACTAACCTGCATTAACATTGGCTATTTAATTGATGTGCGCGCCAACGGAGATTGCGATCTCAGGAATGCAGAGGCCTGCCTTATCAGAAAACGGGCTATTGATTATTGCCTTAATAAAAAAGGTTGGAAAGAAAAAAAAATCTACGCACCGTTTTTTATGGATCATTACATGACAAAACCTTTTG
>JACMLS010000884.1 GCA_014379485.1 Bacteroidia bacterium
CATTGGTTTCCTCTTTAGCTTTTTGTATTGCTGTTGTTTTCATTCCATTCACTTTTCTGCAAAAGAACGCTGACTCAGTAAAAGGATTTTCTTCTTTTTCGCCACTCTTTAAAAATTGTTTTTTCGTTCTGTTTATTTCTTTTTCAGTTTTTTCTATGCTGCGAAACAAAGAATGGAAAAACAGACTGAGTATTATTTCATCAGACATTGAGCAGATGCCAAACTCTGCAAAAGCAAATGAGCTGGCCGGAGATGTTTTTATAGATCTCGCATCAAAAGAAGATAGTATGAAGCTTAGAAAGATCTGTTGCGAGAAAGCCATTGTTTATTACGAAAGAAGTATTGTTTCTTATGCAGGAAACGAAGAAGTTTTTAATAAGCTGGGTTCTGTTTTTTACAACCAGCGGGCAGATTACAGGTCGGCCATTGCCATGTTTGACCGGGCGCTGAAATTAAAATCAGATTTTCCGGTCTGCAGAGCAAATAAGGCTATGGCACTTTTTAGAGGAGGCGATACTTTACTGGCTGAAAAAGAATTCAGGTTTATAATGGAAAATCAAAAAATTCAGGAACCAATGATCTTTAATTATTTTGCTGAATTGCTTATGAATTCCGGTAGGGTAGAGGAGTCGGTTTCTGTTTTGAAAAGCGCATCAGAAAAATTTCCTGAGAGTGAAATACCGCTTTTGGGGTTAAGCAATGCATATTTTAAGAAAAAAGACACCCTCTCGGCGGTGCTGGAACTTGAAAATGTGCTCGATTATTCGCCCAACTATCCAAAAGTGGCAGATTTGTTGTTCAAATACTATTCTTTAAAAAAAGACAGTAAAAAAGCAGAAAGGTGCATGACTTACCTCAAATCTGGCAATTATTGAGCCATGGCTTCTTTTTTTTGCCGATTTTGGAAATGAACATTACGATTGTTGAAAAGTCTGTTTTCCTGGCTGGATTTCCTTTTACGCGTTTCCAATTTGCCCGAAACCCCTGTAAAATAGGGCTTTTGGCCCCTGATCAGGCCAAAATTCCCGTCTAAAATCTGTAGCTTTGGCGGCCCCGAATTGCCTGTTTTTCAAGTGTAAAAAAATTATCAACAGGCATTTGCATTATTCAATAAAATAAATGTACCTTTGCCCTCCCCAAAAAGGGGGGTTACTAAATTAATTGAAAATCAAGCAATAAAAGCTAAAAATGCCAACAATATCCCAATTAGTAAGAAAAGGGCGCTACAAGGCACCAAACCGCAGTAAATCTGCTGCACTTGATTCTTGTCCACAGCGTCGTGGTGTATGTACACGTGTTTATACAACTACTCCAAAAAAACCTAACTCAGCAATGCGTAAGGTTGCCAAAGTAAGATTAACTAACGGTCAGGAAGTGATCGCTTATATTCCTGGAGAAGGTCATAACCTTCAGGAACACTCTATCGTGTTAATTCGCGGTGGTCGTGTAAAAGATCTTCCGGGAGTTCGTTATCACATTGTTCGTGGTGCTTTAGATACTGCAGGTGTAGACGGACGTAAACAACAACGTTCTAAATACGGAGCTAAGAGACCAAAAGCAGGTGCTGCCGCTAAAACAGCTGCCCCAGCCAAGAAAAAATAATAAAGAATAGAATAAAGATCATATACAATGAGAAAAACCAAAGCAAAAAAACGTTTCCTGATCCCTGATCCAAAGTTTCATGATCAAATGGTAACAAGATTCATCAACAGCTTAATGTATGATGGAAAAAGGAACATTGCTGCACATACTTTTTATGAAGCAATGGAAATTGTTGCAAAACGTACTAACGAAGACGGTCTTGAGCAGTTTAAGAAAGGTCTTGGTAATGTAACTCCGCAGGTAGAAGTAAAGTCACGCCGCGTTGGTGGTGCAACTTTCCAAATTCCTTCAGAAGTTCGTCCGGAGCGTAAAACCGCACTTGCAGTTAAATGGTTGATCACTTACGCACGCAAAAGAAACGAAAAATCAATGGCTCAGAAATTAGCCGGAGAAATTATCGCAGCAGCTAAAGAAGAAGGAGCCGCTTTCAAGAAAAAAGAAGATACACACAAAATGGCAGAAGCTAACAAAGCGTTCTCTCACTTTAGATTTTAATAAATAAATAACAGATTTCAAAAACAGCTATGAGCCTCGACTTATTATATACAAGGAACATCGGAATCGCCGCCCACATTGATGCTGGTAAAACAACCTGTACAGAAAGGATTCTTTATTATACAGGAGTAAACCACAAAATTGGCGAAGTTCATGATGGTGCAGCAACTATGGATTGGATGGTTCAGGAACAGGAGCGTGGTATAACAATTACCTCTGCTGCAACAACTTGTTTTTGGAATTACCGTGGTAACAAATACAAAGTAAATATTATTGATACTCCCGGTCACGTTGACTTTACGGTTGAAGTGAACCGCTCATTAAGGATTCTTGACGGTCTTGTGTTCCTTTTCTCTGCTGTAGACGGAGTTGAACCACAATCAGAAACCAACTGGAGACTTGCCGATAACTATAACGTAACCCGTATTGGTTTCGTAAATAAAATGGATCGCTCAGGTGCAGATTTTTTAGCTGTTGTAAAACAAGTAAAAGATGTACTAGGCGGTAATGCAGTTCCATTGCAATTGCCAATAGGAGCAGAAGAAAATTTTATTGGTGTTGTTGATCTTATCAATAACCGTGGAATTGTTTGGAACGAAGAAGATAAAGGAATGACTTTTAAGGAAGTTCCTATTCCTGCAGACATGGAGGAAGACGTTAAAGAATGGCGTCAGAAATTATTGGAATCTGTTTCAGATTTCGATGATAAGATCATGGAAAAATATTTCGAAGATCCAAACTCAATTACTGAGGCGGAAATTCTTGGAGCATTACGTAAAGCCTGTGTTGCGAACAAAGTTGTTCCAATGGTATGCGGAAGCGCTTTCAAAAATAAAGGTGTA
>JACMLS010000885.1 GCA_014379485.1 Bacteroidia bacterium
AAAGGGGGATAAATTTTTCCAAAGGAAAAATTGAGGGGGATTGAAGTTCAGAAGCCAAAAGCATTAAATCTCCTTTGAGAAAAAAACAGGTCAAACAAAAACAACTTCATTTTTTTCTTTAGAAATAATTTTTCCGATCTCCCAAATTTCCTGTCCGCATTCTTTCATCAAACCCAAAACATCAGTTCTGTTTTTTTCATTGGCAGAAAACAATAGCCCGCCATTGGTTTGCGGATCGCAGAACAATAAAAAATCAAGATCGTTCATTCCTTCGCATTTGGTGGAATAGGCTGAAAAATTTCTTGTCGTGTTTTCAGGATAAATGAACTGTGCTGCATATTCATCAAATCCATTTAGTTTGGGAATTTTATTTTTTTCAATTAGAGCGCAGAGTTTTGTGTCTTCTGTCATTTCAGTTAAATGACCAAGCAACCCAAATCCGGTTACATCAGTCATTGCATGTACAAAATTTTTCTTTCCAAGTTGTTCTCCGGTTTTATTCAGCGCACATAAATTTTTCACTAAAAACTCTTCGTGTTCTTTTTTCAAAATTCCGCGTTTTAATGCAGAAGCCAGCACTCCGCTTCCCAACGGTTTTGTAATAAATAAAATATCGTTTTCTTTTATGGCGTTATTTTTTTTGATGTTCTCTTTTTTTACAATTCCGGTAACGGCTAAACCAAACACGGGTTCTGGCAAATCAACACTGTGCCCACCCGCCAATGGAATTCCGGCTTCGTGACAAATTTTTCTTCCGCCTTCCAATACCTGCTTTGCAATTGCAGCCGGAATTTTTTCTATGGGCCAGCCAAGAATTGCAACGGCCATTAAAGGTTTTCCTCCCATTGCGTAAACATCAGAAATTGCATTTGCCGCTGCAATCATACCAAAGGTGTATGCATCGTTTACAATGGGTGTAAAAAAATCTGTGGTAGAGATGATGCAATTGCCATCTTCCAGTTCATAAACCGCAGCATCGTCTTTTGTTTCGTTTCCAATGAGCAATGCAGGACAATTTAGTTGTGTTGCACCTTGTAACATCTCCTGTAATACTGAAGGTGCAATTTTGCAACCGCAGCCACTGCCTTTACTGAATTGTGTGAGCGGAAAATCTTTTTGCATAAAATAAAAAAAAGGAAATACGGGTTAGGATATAGGCACTAGGGTATTGGGATCAGGATGTTGGGTTTAATCATTTTCAAATCCCTCTTCTTTTTTTATCTGATGCTTAAGAATGTATTTTAATGAGAAACGCGCAGTGTAAGTGGGGCCCCAGTAATGATCTTTTGTTTTTGCTTTTAAAACATTTCCCTGAACAAAATCTCGTTTGCCATAAAAATAACCTCCTCCAAAAATAAAATCGGCAGTGAGCCTGCTCGTAAATCCCATTTTTATTCCGAAAGCAATGTCCTGCACAAATCCCTGGAAACGCACTTCGCTATAATTTGCCGGAATAATACCGGTTAAATGATAGTTGTAGTTTTCATAACCGACTTTTGTGTTGTAGCTGTAGTTGTTATAAAAAACAGTGGTGTGAAGAAAATAATTGAATTTACTTTCGGGATTGTGTTTAAAATAATAATTAAAGCCAAGCTCGGGTTTTACAGCGCTGAGAAAAGGCATGTAACGCGCGCCAACAATAAATTCTGCCTTATCAATCTTAAACATCAGACTCATAATTGCCGCTGAATAATAAAACGGCTTAAGATCTTTGTAATAGATTGTAAAATCATTGTTGAATTTGTAACCGGCATCCAAAGCAATCTGCATGGATTTTTTTTGGGAAAAAAAATTCCCGCACACAAGAATAAAGGCGAAAAAGGAAAATATTCTGCGGTTCATTTAAAATATTTCTTCAAAATAGAATTTGAATTTACATTGTTTTCTACCGCTCCCTGCAAACACC
Source organism: Bacteroidia bacterium (assembly GCA_014379485.1). GTDB lineage: Bacteria > Bacteroidota > Bacteroidia > B-17B0 > Aurantibacillaceae > AM-1111. The sequence continues at coordinate 1,907 of JACMLS010000885.1, forward strand.
GTTTTTTTCATTCAGATCAAACACCCTGACCGTGGCAACTCTTGTACTTTTTTCCGCTACCGCAAGGGCAGGGATCGTTTCTGCCAATTTTTTGCTCGGCGCGTACAGGTTGTTGTTTTGGTTTTTGTCTTTCTTCGTTTTCTTTTTGCCCTGTGTTTTCGTCGCGGGTTTCTATCAGTTTTTCTTTGGGCTGTTCTACAGGCGCCTGAAAACGTGCCTGTGACATGTTTCCTTGCTGACCGTTTTCTGCAGGCAGATTTCCTCTAACAAGAAAAGATAAGGTTTCTTTACTTGTTTTGGTGATCATTTCTCTGAAGAGGTTGAACGATTCAAGTTTATAAATTACCAAAGGATCTTTTTGTTCTAAGGATGCGTTTTGCACAGCTTGCTTCAAATCGTCCAGTTCGCGCAAATGTTCTTTCCACTCATCATCAATTAAAGAAAGTGTAATTCCTTTTTCAAAAGATAAAACCATTTCTCTTCCGTTTGTTTCTGCACATTTTTTAAGATTGGCCATAACCTGAAGAGTTCTGATGCCATCTGTAAAAGGTGTTACAATATTCTCAAAGGTTTGAGTCTGGTTTTCGAGCACTTGTTTTATTACAGGTAAAACGCGTTCTGCAATGCCGGCATTTTTTTCTTTGTAATGATTCATTGCCGCTTCAAAAATCCTTCCGGAGATCTCTGCTTTGCTTAAAGAAGAAAATTCTTTTTCGTCAACCGGAGATTCTATAGAAAAAACTTTTATGAGTTCTAACTGAAAAGCATCAAAGTCTCTTGATTCTGTGTATTCATCAACAATACTTTCTGACACATCGCTCATCATATTGGCAATGTCTATACTTAAACGTTCTCCGTACAATGCGTTGCGGCGGCGTTTGTACACCACGTCACGCTGTGCATTCATCACATCATCATACTCAATCAAACGTTTACGAATTCCAAAGTTATTTTCTTCTACTTTTTTCTGCGCACGCTCAATTGACTTGGTGATCATGCTGTGCTGAATTACTTCTCCTTCTTTCAAGCCCATTCTATCCATCATACGGGCAATTCTTTCTGAGCCGAACAAACGCATTAAATTATCTTCGAGCGAAACAAAGAATTGTGTTGAACCCGGATCTCCCTGTCGTCCGGCGCGGCCTCTCAGCTGCCTGTCAACACGGCGCGATTCGTGGCGTTCTGTACCTACAATGGCAAGACCACCCGATTCTTTTACGCCCGGCCCCAGTTTAATATCTGTACCACGACCAGCCATGTTGGTTGCAATGGTTACAGTTCCGGCAAAACCTGCTTCGGCAACAATTTCAGATTCGCGCTGGTGTAACTTTGCATTAAGTACATTGTGTTTTATTCCGCGCAGCTTTAACATTCTGCTTAGTAATTCTGAAATTTCTACAGAAGTTGTTCCTACAAGAACAGGCCTTCCGGCTTTTACTAATTTATCTACTTCTTCAATTACTGCGTTATATTTTTCGCGTTTTGTTTTGTAAACAAGATCTTCTTCGTCTTTTCTTGTAATAGATCTGTTGGTTGGAATTACCACCACATCTAATTTATAAATATCCCACAACTCCTGCGCTTCTGTTTCAGCAGTTCCCGTCATTCCGCACAATTTATGAAACATGCGGAAATAGTTTTGCAAAGTGATAGTCGCCAATGTTTGCGAAGCC
>JACMLS010000886.1 GCA_014379485.1 Bacteroidia bacterium
GGTTGCCGCCGCAGAATTAAAGGCGTTGCGTACACAAATGAGTCCGCATTTTGTATTCAACGCAATTAATTCTGTACAGCATTTTATTACCAGCAACGATCCCGATTCTTCGCAGCGTTATCTTTCCAAATTTGCAAAACTGATCAGATATGTAGTAGACAATTCAAAACCAGGCGCTATTCCCTTAGAAAGAGAACTTGAAGCTATTACGCTTTTCATGGACATTGAAGCCTTGCGGTTTGAGAACAGGTTTGAGTATGAAATAATTATTGACAAAAAAATTGATCAGGGTTTTGTGCACATTCCCTCAATGCTTATTCAGCCATACATTGAAAATGCAATCTGGCATGGCTTAATGCATAAAAAAGGGAAGGGAAAAATTACCGTCAGTATACAATTAACCGATGGGTTTATTAAATGTACAATTGAAGACAACGGTGTTGGAAGAAAGAAGTCGCTCGAATTCAAATCCAATCAGAATTTTAGGGCGCATAAATCTGTTGGTATGACTATAACGCAGGAAAGACTTGAAATTATTAATGCATTGAACAACAGCAGGCTCAGTGTTAGCATTACTGATTTAGAAGATAAAGAGGGAACGTCATGCGGCACGCGGGTAGAATTGTTTATTCCTTCCAATTAATGAAATTGAATTATTATTTTTGTAAAAGATTTTGGTGGTATGATCAGAGCAATAATAGTTGATGATGAGGCGAAGAGCCGCACAACACTTAGCGCCTTGCTTACAAGGCACTGCACAAATGTTACAGTTGTGCAAATGGCAGATTCGGTAGAAACCGCTTTAATTGCCATTGAAAAAAATAAACCCGACGTGGTTTTTTTAGATATTGAAATGCCCTTTGCAAGCGGCTTTACCTTGCTCGAGAAAATTAAAAATCCTGATTTCGGGATTATTTTCTGTACAGCGTATGATGCCTACGCAATAAAAGCAATTAAATTTTCTGCGCTTGATTATTTACTGAAGCCTGTTGATGTGGATGAATTAATTGCAGCGGTGAATAAAATTGAGGAAAAACAAAAAAGCACAAAAAGACAAACACCTGATTTTGAGTTGCTGCTTTCTAATTTAAAGCAGAAAAACAATGCAGGTAAAATTGCGGTTCCTACTTTTGACGGGTTGCAAATGATAAGCGTTGCAGAAATAATTAAATGCACTGCATCTGAAAGTTATACGCAGATATCTTTACAAAACGGAACAAAGATCATGGTCTCCCGTATTTTAAAAGAATACGACGACCTGCTTTCTGAAATGAATTTTTTTCGTGTACACAATTCCTGCCTCATTAACCTTGCACACGTTTCAAAATACGTAAAAGGAGACGGGGGTTATGTTGTTATGACAGACGGAGAAAGTGTTGAGGTTTCTCGCCGTAAAAAAGCGGAATTGCTTGAGCGGCTTGCTTTGGTGCAGTGATAATTTTTCTGATAGGCCCTAATTTATTTCGCGCAAAATTCTAATGCCGATTACCTCACCATTTATTTTCTTAGCCCGCCATCCATTCTCGTTTTAAGGCCATCTATTGGTTTGCAGTAGATTTTTGTCTGCCTGGTTTGTTGCTTTGCGTAAAATAAAAATCAATCTAAAATGAAAAAAATAATTTTAAGTTTAGCAATTGCCCTGTTTCTGTTGTGTATAAACAGTAACAGCATTTATGCCCAGGGAGGTATATGCACAGACATTGTCGTTAATGGCGATTTTTCAGGCGGTAATACTAATTTTACATGCGGGCTTCCACTTGAAACTGGCACCTGCAATTCCGGCACCTATATAGTGGCAAATAGTTTATTCGCCAAATGTACAACAGTACCTTGGCCTTTAATTTATGATCATACTTTAGGAACGGCTGCTGGCTCATATTTAATTGTTGATGGCGATCCAACTTCACCGTTTGATGTATGGGGCCAAAATGTTACCGTTTGCGCAAATACCAATTATACTTTTTCTTTTTGGGCTTATAGTCTCTATACAAATCCTTTTACCCTTGATTTTTCTGTAAATGGAATTGTTGCCGGGTCAGCAAATCCAAATGTAGTAGGCTGGAATCAATACAGTATACCATGGTTTTCAGGAATGACATCAGGTTCTGTGCCCATTAAATTAAGATGCACAACAGGCGGGTCTTACAGAGATTTTGGAATTGATGATATCGAATTTGGCTATTGCTTAAATACAACTGTTAACTCAGCAACAGTTTGCCCCGGAACATGCGCTACGTTAATTGGCGGAGGCGGTGCAAGTACTTTTTTGTGGAGTACAGGTGTTACGGCCCCATCAATTTTAGTTTGTCCAGGTGTTACAACAACGTATACAGTTACCGGTCAGGATGCTTGTCTTATTTATCAGCCCGCCATTGCAACAGTTACTGCACTTCCTGTACCAACAATAACAGTTCCTGCAAGTTCAACTTATTGTGTTGGAAATTCTGTGCCACCGTCTGCGTTTACAAGCAGTATTGGCGGAACAACTTATACCTGGACTAACTCAAATACTTCTATTGGTTTAGGGGCAAGCGGCTCAGGAAACGTTCCTGGTTTTACTGCCACTAATGCGGGCTCAACACCAATCAGCGGAATGATCACAGTAACACCAACAGCTGGTGGTTGTGTGGGTTTACCGGTTACGTATACTATTACGGTTAATCCAATTTCAACAGTTAATTCAATCAGTAATATTATACAATGCGCAGGTACAACAATTACCGCTCCTGCTTTTGGCAGTTCAACACCGGGCGCAACATTTACATGGACCAATTCAAACCCCGCCATTGGTTTATCTGCAAGTGGTTCAGGAAACCTTCCTGCATTTACCGCAACCAATGGTACAGCTTCACCAATATCAGGCGTAATAACTGTTACGCCAAGCCTTGGTGGTTGCTCTGGAATTCCGCTAACATTTACAATAACAGTTAATCCAAGTCCTACAGTAACAATTACGCCTGCAACATCAACAATAGTATTGGGGTCTGGCGCTACATTAACTGCCAGTGGTGCGGCAAGCTACACATGGTCAACCGGTAGTACAAGCAATCCAATTACAGTTTACCCAACCGGTACAACAACTTATACTGTTACAGGAACCAATCAAAACGGATGTTCTTCAACTGCTACTGCAACAGTGAGTATTATTAATAACCCTTGCCAGGTTGTAATTCCATCAGTTACTGCAACACTAAGTGGTGGTATAATTCCTAATGGAGCTACCTCATTAAGTTTATTTGGACCTGGTACAGTTAGCGTTTCAGGAAATTTTAAAATTGAAGGAACTTTTACAGTAAATACAAATCTTGTATTTGTGGGCAGTAACATTATGATGGCACCCAGCGGAACTACTGTACCCAATATACAAGTTGCGGGCGCATCACCTGCAACACCCGTTTTAACCTTAACTCAACAAACGCATATTTATAGCTGTGCAAATATGTGGGATGGAATTTATGTTCACACAAATGGTAAAATTATAACTTCAGGCGAAACAATTATTGAAGATGCAATTCAGGCAATAAGCATTTCGCAAACAGCCTCTCTGCCATCTACAGTAACAAATACAATTTTCACAAAAATTTTATTTGCAATAAAGCTGAGTATAAACACAGCTGCTGCATCACCTGTTACTGTTCAGAACTCCATCTTTACTTCCAGGCAATTGATCTACCCTTCTACTTCGGTATCAACAAATCCTACTGTGGCCTCATTAAAAACTGCGCTTGCTGCAACCAGCCCGTCTTTGTTTATTAGTCTTTTAAGGGCACCTTATTCAGGACAAAAAAGCTTTGCCGGAATTTATGCTACCGATGTAAATTTAATGAGTATTGGAAATTCATCTTCACCAACCATTGCAAACCTTTTTGATGGTTTAATGACAGGAATTAAAATTGTTAACCCAACCAGAAACACTACTACCGCAACAATTTATAACAACGGTTTTCAATTCATTTTAGGTCCTAACGGAATATTCGCTTGTCCGATGCCACCGGCTATTTGCCCTTTTAATAATGGTTATGCCATTGATGCAACAGGCACTAATAATACGGCACTTAATTCAATTACTGTTGGCGGAACTACGGCCCAAAGAAATGTTTTTAGAAATATTTACGGAGCCATTAATGTTTTAAATTACAGATCTGTTACTGTGCAAAGAAACAACATTACTAATGTTAGTACAGGTCCGTTTTCATCAACCGTCCGTAATTACGGAAATGGCGGGGTAATAGTTGCTCCCGCACAAAACAGCACTATTTTGATAGGAGATCAGGTAGTAATTAATAATTGTGAAACCGGCATTGCAATAAATAAAGTGGGCGCTGCGCAATTAAATGTAAGTAGTTTGCAAATAATAAATAATGGCACATCACCAACATTGCCGGGAGTTACAGCTGCATTACCGGGGTATTGCACAAATGGAATTTTAGTAAATGACGCAGCGGGTGTTTCAGTAGCTCCATCCTTATGGACAATCTCAAACAATTTTGTAACAGAGGCCACTAATTGTATTAGCCTGACTAATGTAAAGAACCCAAGTATTTCTACTGTTCAGTACAACGTTTTCAGCAACAGTTGCAAGGTGCGTTACGCGGTTTCTCCAACAAACACAAACGGAATTAAAACTTCGGGTTGTGTTGGGGTATCACTAATTCAAAATCACACAAACTATAATGTGAATACCGCATACCTGGCAGGCGGAAATCTTTTTGCTTACGGAATTTACATTCTTAATTCAACCAACATGGCTGTAAAATGTAATTTAATTGAAAGAGCAGCGCGCGGTCTTGTATTTAACGGAGCATGCAGCAGCCCAACCTCATTTGGTTTTGGAGTAGGTATTACACAAAACACAATGCGTTATGCGCAGGACGGATTTGTGCTTTTGGTGGGAAGTCCAAGTACAACTATTGGAACGCAAGGTAGCTCAACCTCACCAAGCAATAATTACTGGGATATTCCTTCTCCTGTAACAACGCAGATCAGGTCATTCTCAGCAACACCATTGACGATGTGGGGTACAACACCTTCCTTACCCGCAGCTTCAACAACACCCCCAACCATTGTGGGTCTTGTAACGGTGAGCAGCACAACTGTAAGCACAGCTGCATGCGGTGCTGTGCCATTACGTTTGGCTATAGATGACGATTCAAAAGAAACAAGTATAACAACAGAAAACGAATCGTTGCTTGTTTATCCAAACCCAAACAACGGTACATTTTCATTAGAAACAAATTCTGCCGATGTAAAAGATGTTTTTGTGTATGACATGCTGGGAAATATTGTTTTCTCACAAAGTAAAACTGCCACCCAATTATTAACCGTTGACGTTTCTAATTTACCAAACGGAATTTATTTGGTAAAAGTAATGTGTGGTGATAAAATTCAAACAAAAAAAATAATCAAAGAATAGTTTTCAGAAATTTAAATTGAATGAACCGTCCGCTATAAACAGTGGGCGGTTTTTTCTTTTTATTAAAAAAAGCAAAACAGAAACCTATCCGTAAGTTAGATAGTTGAGGCTGTGTCTTAATTTCTGCAATTCCATCCATTTCGTTTTTCCGCCATCTATTTGTAAAAAACCTCCGTGTATTGGTTCGGGGTATAATTTCCTGTTGGTCTGCCTTTTCTTTGTGTCAAACATAAAACAGCCAATTATGAAAACTAATTTAAAATTAATTACAGCTTTAACAGGATTGAGCGTTGTACTCTCCTTTACAGGTAAAGCGCAGTTTAGCGCAGTACCAACCTCAACTACAAATATTTATAATACGAATACCGGATTTGTTGGTATTGGTACCGGAAGCGTTACAGCCGCAACAGAAAAACTACAGGTAAAAGGAGGAAATATTTTATTAGACCCATGGGCCAGTTCGCCCGGTGCAAACGGAACAGGTAATTTATTTTTTGGTGGCGTTACCAGTGCCGGACCAGCGATGCGACTTTCATTTGCGGCCAGTTCTAATGGTTATATTGATGCAAGAACATCAACCGCAACAACGGGACTTTCTTTTCGAGTAGATAATTCCAGCGGAGGAACAGAAAGATTGAGAATAAATGCAAACGGTAATGTTGGCATTGGAAACTCAAACCCGCTTTTTAAATTAGAAGTAGCAGGAACCGGAAAATTTTCTTCAAACCTTACGATTGGCGCTTATATCCTGCCAGCTGTTGACGGAACCGCAAATCAATTTCTCTCTACAAACGGAGCCGGAGTTGTTACCTGGAAATCAAGTACTGCACTCGCATGGGGCATAACCGGAAATTCAGGAACAACCGCATCTACAGCAGCAATTGGCAGCACAGTAAATAATAATTTTATAGGTACAACCGATGCAAAAAATCTTATAGTAGCTACTAATAACTTAGAGCGTATGCGAATTACATCGGCGGGCAATATGGGAATCAATTACGCAACTCCTACAGAAAAATTTCAGATAGATAACGGAGTGTTGAAATTATCGAGCCCTAATGCTTATGGTGGACCAATGATGTTGTTTGCTGCAAGCCCAACGGCAGGTTATGTTGGGGATTGGGGTATTGAATATGTTCCAACAGGAACGAGGGGATTAAATTTTTGGAAACCTTTTGGTAGTCCTAATGGTGGAAACAATTATCTGTTTCTGGCAGATGACGGCCATGTTGGTGTAAATACAAACAATCCAACAGGGCAACTTACTGTAAACGGAAAAACCTTGATCGGAGACCCAGGCTTAGCTGGCTTTATGGGGCTTCCGGGAACTTATTTATTATATGTTCAGCAGGGAATTTTGACTGAGAAAGTAAAAGTTGCTGTGTGCACATCTGTTGACTGGGCTGATTATGTTTTTGATTCGAACTACAAACTAAAAAGTCTGAACGAAGTAGAAACTTTTGTTGCTGCTAATAAGCATTTACCAAACATTCCTTCTGCAGAAGAAATGGTAAAAGAAGGAAATGATTTAGGGAAAATGGATGCTAAATTATTAGAGAAAATAGAAGAACTCACGCTATACTTAATTCAGCAAAATAAGAAAATGGAAGAAATACAAAAAGAGATTACGATTCTGAAATCGAAGTAAGTAATTCATTGTTTTATTAATAATCTTAATCTTTTTTGCTATGAAAAAAATATTTTTTTTGTTTGCGCTTACCGCACAGATAGTGTGGGCGCAAAGTAATTGGACACATGTGGGCCCAACAAAATCTGCTTCAAGCGGGTTGTACGAAAGTGGCCGACTCGACGTCATTGAAGCAGACCCGGGATATAATGGAACAACAAATAAAACCATTTATGCCGGGGGTGTTGCCGGGGGCTTTTGGAAAACAACAGATGATGGAGCTAACTGGGCAAGTATTCCCACAACAACACTTTACTATGGCGGAGTCGGAGATATTGCCATTCATCCGTCAGGCAGCCCAATATATGTTGCAGATGTAAACGTCCTAAACGGCCATATGCGCCTTTCAAGCAGCGTGTATAAATATAATGTTGGTGCCGGTACATGGACTTCAGCGGTAACTTTTCCTTCTTCTCCATTATTATCGGCTACCGTGAAATTCAAAATAAATCATATCAAAATACACCCGGCAAACGATCAGATTGTTTTTGCATGCACAACCGTTGGAATATACAGAAGTACAGATGGAGCGGCCTCCTGGACTCTTGTTGATGCTACTGCGGGGTTTGAAAATATTGCATTTATGCCGGTAAGCGGCGGCTACAATGTTTATGCATCAGGAGACCTGAAAAAATTTAAAGTATCAACCGACAATGGGACTTCGTTCTCTGACGAAACCTGGTCCAACGCAACAACGATTTCTTATGACAATGTATATTTTGACTTGGCGTATGCTGACAGCCTTGCCGGAACTAAAATTGTTTATTTGGTTGGGGTGGTAACACACGCTACAGCTTTTACGGTAAATTACCCCTCTTCCACATCAACCAGGGCCTATGTGTTATACAAGTTCAGGGTAAACGGCAGTGGTGTAAAAAACCTCGATTATGTGATGACCTTTAAAGACACCGATCCAAATACAGACAGAATGGCAATTTGGGGAAATGAAGATGTTGCATATATGGGTGGCGATAGAATCTGGAAATACAATTTCAATACTTCTTTAACTGGTGTTTACGATCCGGTTGGCTGGTCTAATGGTATTGATGATGTCTCAATATCCCCTAGCACTTCACCCTCGTACTACTGGCCTGGTACTTCTGTATATAACACAATGATTCATCCGGATGTACACGACATAAAATTATTTGATGATGGAACGACTCGTAAAATGTTTGCTGCAACTGACGGAGGATTTAACGTAAATACTTTTTCATTTACTGCATCTGCCGGGGTATACAATAATAGCTGGCAATACTTAAACAACAACATGGATATTTCGCAGATCTGGGGTTTTTCAAGTGCAGAATCAGATACAACCATCTACTCAACAGGCGAAGCTGATACCAAGGGGTTTTTGTTTAAAAGCGATATGTCAAAGGTTAAAACATTTCAGATAGAACCGGCGTTTACTTTTATTGATAAGTTCAAAGACAGCATTATGTTTCATGGACCCCAAATGTGGGGTTCAAATACTACGGTGATAGATTATGATTATGAAGGGGCAAGTTCTGGATTCAGTTCTTTGGGCTCAAATGCGCTGAAAGAAGCGAACCCAAGTCTATCTTACTTTGAACCGGCTACAACAAATTCAGCAAGCGGCAGGGTGAGCCGTAACGGAGTGTTTTATCAGCATCCAGTAACAGGAAAAGTTTACCATACAGATTGCGGCATTTGGGAATACAGTGAAACAACAAAAACCTTTGGATTAAAATACAGAACAGGTCAATTCCTCACGAACACCAGCAGCAATGCGTTTGGAACTGATTATTTATTGTTACGCGACCACTGGACAGTGAGTGCCGTATCGTCTGTTGCTTTTTCACCTACCAATCCAGACAAAATTTATATGACTGGAGAGGTTTGGGATGGAGGATCGGGATCGTCTTACGCCTCACAAGTGTATAGCTTTATTGGCCCTGCAGGTGGCAAACCTGCCTGGAGTGATACTTGGGGCGGCCACAACGATGCTGGTGCGTTTGAACTGATTACACCCAATTTAAAAACACTAATCAGTTCTTCACTTACCGATGCCGAAATTTTTAAAGTAATATACCAAAGCGTGGCGGTAAGTGATTGGGATCCTAATAAAATTTGGGTGGCAATGACTTCTCCTGCGGCGTATCCACAGTATAAAGTTTTAAAACTGGAAAGCGGGGCCTGGTCAGACTATAGCACAGGACTTCCATCTGACGAAGAGGTGGTTTCTATGGTTTACGAAAGAGGAAGCAACGATGGTCTGTATTTAGGAACCAACAGAAGTGTTTATTACAGAAACGCCTCTATGCTATCATGGGTTCCGTATTCAACCAACATTCCAAATTTATTCATGGTTCAGATGGATGTTAATTACAACGAAAACACGCTTCGGTCAGGAACGTTTGGAAGAGGGATATGGAAAACAAATTTAAATTGCCCTTCAACCACAACGCTTGCATTTAATTCAGTAAGTATTGCGGCAAAATACCACGAGGCAAACTACATTACAGCAACAAACTGCAACCTGCAAAGTGGTGCGCCAAAAATCCTAAGAGCAACAAACTCCATAACGCTAAATACAGGTTTTGTTTCAACAACCACAACTGGAACCAACAATTATTTTCTCGCCTTTATACATGGCTGTTCCTCGCCGGGCAACTCGTTTAAAATAATTAATGGCGGTGGAAATAGTTTCGCTTTAGAAGAAGAAAATGAAAACGAAGAAATGCAACAAAACTCCATTCGTGTTTATCCCAATCCAAACAACGGTTCTTTTACTTTAGCTGTAAACTCTGAAGAAGAAAAGAACATTTTTGTTTATGATGTAATGGGAAAACTTGTTTTTCAGAAAATGAAAGTGATGGACAGAATTCAGGCAATTGATATTTCTAACCAACCCAAAGGAATTTATTTGGTAAAAGTGCAAAGCGGAAATACAATGATGACAGAAAAAATAATTAAAGAGTAAAATCAGATCACTACTATTAAAACCCGTTCGTTAAAATTTAGCGAGCGGGTTTTTTATTTCACCCTCACATACAGTTCGGAATAATCCTCTGACACAATAACACGGATAGAGTCTTTTGAATAAACGCCTAACTCTTCTTCAGATTCATAAGTAAATTCAAGACCATTGCTTTCTGATGAGATGTACCGGGAAATTTTGCAGGGATTACTATTAAAAGAACCACTGAAATATTTTTTATTTCCAGAATAAAAATCTGCGTCGTTGGCCTGAATTTTTGTGCCTGACGAGCTGATGGTAATTGTTTTTTTATAATACTCACCATTGTTACGTGCGCTGTCACAACTCCAGGTTCCGTTAAGCGATGTGGCGGTAAGATTCAGCTCCTTAAAAGATCTCCAGTTATTTTTGTTTGAACAGGAACTAAGGACGCTTTCAAAAAGCACAAGCGTAACTGTAAAAACAAAAAAAGTTCTGAGCTGATTAAGTTGTATGAACATGAAATATTATTCCAGGGTCAAAGCTCCTGACCCAATAGTAACCCCGTCTGCATTTACTTCAATAATGTATTTGCCGGGCAAAAATTCAGAGCTTCCTTCGCAATAGGTTTGGGCGCTTAATTCTACGTTGGCGTAGTTTACAGTTTCTTTACCTGAGTAATAACCTTTTGTGCTGTTAAAAATAAATCGGTAAGTTTCTTCGTAGCTCTTGGCCATTTCTTTTCCGTCGGGTGTAAGAATGCGTATGTAAATATCTTTTGGGCCTGATCTTGCAATTTTATTTTCCCCCAAAGAAAATGAAACTTTTAATTTCTCAACCTTTTTAGCTTTTTTGGTTTCTACTTCTTTTTTTCCGCCACGTTTAAACAACACGCCTTTTGCATTTATATTAAACGCAGTAAGTGTTTGTGCTTTATTAATAATTTGTTGTTTGGTTTCAATTTCTTTGGTAAGGTTGCCCGATTTTTCTTTTTCTTTTTCTAAATGGCCTTGTATTACTTTTTTCTCTGCAATAAGATTTATGTTCAAAGTATTCAGCGAGTCGATGGTGCGCACATAACCCTGCATAATGGCACGTAATGTTTCAGTCTCCGCTTTTAATTGTTTAACCATGTATGCATTGCCCTTGTTTTTTTGAACCTGAATTATTAACGAATCTATCTTTGCTCTTTTGGCATCAATATCCTGTTGCAAAAGAGAATCGTTGGTTTCAAGTGCCGCGTATTCTTTTTTAAGATCGAGCAGGTCGTTCTTAACTTCGCGGTTTTCATCTTCAATGTATTTTATCTTCTCTACATAAACTATTTCTTTAGAACTTTTGCCGTAATACATCCAGTACAAAACCGCATTTCCTGCTAAAGAAGCCACCAAAAGAAAAACCAAAAAAATGATTGCTCCTTTATTTCTTTTTTTTTCTTCTTTCTGTGCTTGTGGTGCCGGTGTTGTATTTTCCATTTTATTTTATGTTGAATTAAGACAAAATTACTGTTTTTATGTGTTTACGCTCTTGCCTTAGTATTTATTAGCAAATATACCTTTTGCCAACAGGAGTTTTTTTTGGCCTGGTACCGTTTTTATAAACTATTCATTGCTTAAAACTCATGCCATCAGCGAAAAATTCATGGAGACTTAGCAAACATGTGCATGTGTTTTCTCCAAAACAGACCGGAAAACAAATATTTTCTGATGCATACTATTAATGAGTTTTGGAACAATACTATTTTTTTTTTGAAACAGCAGTGAAAAACCCCAGTGAGCTCTTCTCTCCCCCTTGAAAAGGGCGTGGATCGCAAAGCGAGATGGGGGATTTAGCGTTTAATTAGATTATAAGGATGTAAGCTTTTCTTGCGAAACAGAAGTTTCTTTGACAAAAACTGAGAATCTGCAAACACAATTTTGCGTGAAACACAAACCCGTTCCTCTTTGTTGCAAAAAACGCAAACGGTATGCGTGAGACGGATAAGTCAAAAGCCCTTCTATAAAAAATCTGTTTTCTTAAGCGGCCCTTGCAGTATTCAATTTCTAAAGCGCCCTGTCCGCGCATAGTTTTGTCTCGTCAACAATTAAAAAAACAAGAAAATGCTAAAAGATCTTTTAACCCTGTTTTACCCAAAAGTATGTGCAGCCTGCGGAGGCTCTTTGTATAAACACGAAGGCCATTTGTGCAACAATTGTTATGTGCACTTACCAAAATCAAATTTTCATGTAAACCGTGGTAACCCGGTTGAGCGCTTGTTCTGGGGCAGGGTTCCATTACTTGCCGCCGGAAGTTTTTACCTCTTTAATAAAGGAACGCGTGTGCAGAAATTGCTGCACGAACTAAAATACAAAGGCAAACAAGAGGCAGGCGAAACGGTGGGCGCATGGTATGGCAAAGAATTAAAAAGCCAGGCAGAATTTGCCGGAGCAGATGTAATAGTACCTGTACCTTTACACCCCCGCAGATTAAAACAACGCGGCTATAACCAAAGCTTATGCATTGCAAAAGGCCTGAGCGCAGAAATGGGAATTCCGGTTGACGAAACTTTAATAAAAAGAAAAGCCTACAGCTCTACACAAACAAAAAAATCGAAATTTACCCGCTGGGAAAACGTAAATGAAATTTTTGAACCCGGCACTTTAAAATGCCTTAAAGGAAAACACGTTTTATTGGTAGATGATGTGATTACAACCGGCGCAACCATTGAAGCTTGTTATAACGCGCTTGCAAAAGTGGGGGTACTTTCAGTTAGTCTTGCAACCATTGCTTACGCTGAGTAAAAAAGGGGGAATAGGGGATAGGAAATAGTGAATAGGGGAAACTTCTTCCCTTCTCGCGCCTCTCTATCCAGTCTTATATCTCCATGTCTTATATCTTATATCCGCAGTTAGTTTCCTGCTGAATTCCCTTGCGCACCAGTCTAATATCTCAATGTCTCACATCTCATATCCGATCGTTTGTCTTTATTATCTGACAGACTCCTTATACTCTATACTGTCTTCTTATACTAAAGCTCCCTTACATCAAAATAAAAAGCAGTTAATACTCATTGTTCTCTCTCTCAATATCTTCTTCGTGTTCCTTTTTTGAAATTACAGCTCCCTTTGAATTCCAATAAATCTCTGAAACAATCTCGTTTTTGTCATTGTACTGAACTACGGCTCTTTTTTTTCTGTTGGGAAAATAGTCAATACTTAAATTCTTCTCGTTAAAAATAATTTTTATCAGTTCGCCCGTTTTTTCTTTGTATTGCCTGTAATAAAAATTGCTGTCTTTACCCGGAGACTCAGACGTATTTAAATTAAAATCGTCTCTGTACTCCGCGTAAACCCCGGTTTCAATACCCCTGTTATAATAGAAGATCCTGGTTCCTCCGCCATAATCATACATACGGTATTCACCTTCTCTTTTTCCGTTTTTTTTGTAGCCCTCCCCGCTTATTATTCTGTAAATAGGGTTTCTTTCTATATAATACCCGGGTTTTTTCTTGTCAATAGGTTTTAAACCAAGCACAGTTCGCGGAAAAAAATCAGGAATGCCCATTCGTTCAAGCGTATCCATTTTTGTAGAATCAACTTCTTTCCTGATAAATGCTTTAACGCGGAACGTAATGAACCTGTGTAAAGAATCATTAGATGGAATGGAGATCTTTACCTGCTTATCAATTTTTCCGGACACATAACAGTAACGTTGAATGCCAAGCGGAAGAGCGACTGAATCTCCAGGATGAATGGGATCCCAGGCACCAAACCAACAGTAAACTTCAGGCGCCCCGCTGTGTTTCCAGCTATTGCCTTTAAATTTCAGATCCTTATTTCCTACATTCTTTATGTAAATGGTATCCTTAGTTCCTTCACCATAAAAAAGTGTATCGAAATTCAAAACCGTTTTAGATAATTTTAATTTGGGCTGGCCAAAACTTTGCAGCAGGCAAAACAAAAAAAAAGCGAAAGCAATTTTTTTCATTGATCTGTTTATTTCCCGTTCCAATGTTTGTCAATCAACCGCGGCAAAGCAAAAGAATTTATTTTCTTTTTTTCTACAAGTAAAAATTCTTTCTGCAATGTAGGCGGACTTTTTTTCAGCTCCATTTCCCAAAACCTTGCTTTTAATATCTGATGCGAAAGAATGTGTTTTACCTCTGTAGAAATGTTTTTTATAGTGAAGTCTTTTTTACTTAAACCGAATTTTTTTTTCGCATTGGTTAAAATAATCTTTTCAGAAATTTCCGTTTCATATTCAAGCATCGGGAATTCGTATAAATTTCTCCAGATATCTTTAGCGTTCTCTCTTTTCTTTAAAAAAGTTTTTCCTTTTGCATCAAAAACAAAATACTCAAAATGCCTTGTTCTTACTTTTGTTTTTTTATCCTTAACAGGAAAATTGTTTACAGCGTTTTTTCTGGCCGCAAAACAGGTTTCTACAAACGGGCAAGTTTCGCATAATGGATTCTGAGGTTTGCAATGCCTTGCCCCAAATTCCA
>JACMLS010000887.1 GCA_014379485.1 Bacteroidia bacterium
GAAAAATTGAAATACAAAAAGGGGTTCCGGGTTGCAAAGAATGTGATGCAGAAGCAATAAGAGTTGTAAAAACTTTCCCAAAATTTAAACCCGGGAAAAACGCTGGTAAGGTTGTGGCAACCTGGGTTCAACTCCCAATTAATTTTAAACTGAACTGATTTCTTACAATTTTAGGCCAAATCGTGGTATATTTGTTGGTAAGATAGTAATTATGAAAAACACACTTTTAGCAATAGCCGCCTCTGCCCTGTTTAGTGTTGCAAACGCTCAGACAGCACCCGCAGAAAAAACCTTTCCAATTAAAATTGAAGGAACAGCAAAAAATTTTAAAGGCAAATTCGTTTACCTGCACCATAAATGGAACGAGGAAAACATTACAGATTCTGCCAAAGTTATAAACGGCAAGTTTACTTTTAATGTTAAGAGTTCTGAAGCCAATATGTATTGGTTTACGCTTGATAAAGAAATGAATGCGCAGCCCAATTACATTTTCTTTGCAGATGGTGCAGCCATGCGCGCCTCTATTAAAGGAGATTCACTCGCTTTTTCAAGTATTGAGGGTGGACAGGCTCAGAAAGATTATATTGATTACAGAACCGTAATCAACAACTTTATAAAGATTCAGGAAAACATGCAGTTGGAATATAAAACGGCTACAGAAAATAATGATGTAAATAAACAGAACAGTATAAAAAACGAATACCAGAATCTTAACACACAATTTTTAGGCGGAATTAAAAACTTTGTAAAGACTCACCCAAAATCGCCGGTAAGCGGATTTATACTTTATTCTGATTTCTCTAATCCGCAAATACCAATTTCTGAACTGGAAGAAGCAATTTCTTACGTAGATAAAAGCCTTGAAAATTCGAAGTTTTTTAAAATGGCAAAAAAACGTGTTGATGATTTGCGCGGGACCATGGTTGGATATCCGGCCAATGATTTTACGCAGGCAACACCTGAAGGAAAAAAAGTAAGCCTTTCTGATTTTAAAGGTAAATACGTTTTAATAGATTTTTGGGCCAGCTGGTGCAGACCTTGCAGGGCAGAAAACCCGAATGTGGTAAAGGCATACAACCAGTTTAAAGACAAAGGCTTTACTGTACTGGGCGTTTCTTTAGATCAGAATATGGATCAGTGGGTAAACGCTATTAAAGCTGACAACCTTACCTGGACACAAGTAAGCGATCTTAAAGGCTGGGGCAATGAGGTTGGTAAGATGTATGGAGTTACCGGCATTCCGCAAAATTACCTGATAGATAAAGACGGAAAAATAGTTGCTAAAGATCTGAGAGGTCCCGCGCTCGAAGAAAAATTGGCTGAGCTGCTTAAGTAAATGCATGCAATCATGTAATGGGTTAAATTTGCCAGAATGAAGATCAATGTTATTTTTTTAATTTTCATTTTTATTTCAATCTTCGGGCTTGGTCAGAAAAAAGATTCTTTGACAGCGGACACAAATTCTATTAAATCCACACGTTATATTGAACCTGACCCGGATGGTAACTATTTTTATGTTGATGAAAGGCCGGATTTTAAAGAAGGTTGGAATGGGCTTTATAAGTTTATTGCTTTACACCTAAACTATCCAAAACGAGCAAAGAAAGAAAAAATACAGGGAAAGTGTTTTGTAAAATTTGTTGTAAATGCAAACGGAACAATTGGCAAAATTGAAATTATAAATGGAGTGTCAGGCTGTTCTGAATGTGATGCGGAAGTGATAAAAGTGGTAAAAAAATTACCAAAATTTACTCCGGGAAAAGTAAACGGAAAAGCAGTTCCTGTCTGGTTTCAGATGCCCATAAGCTTTAATTTGCAATAATGAAAAAACTTTTTTTTATAGTTCTGATTTTTTCTTTGTCCGGAAATCTATTCTCCCAATCTCCCCTTCCAAAAAACGGTGTGTACATTTCCTACTGGCCCGGCACACAAACAATTTCTGAATACGGCTTTTATAAGAATGAAAAGAAAGACGGCACTTGGGTTAAATACGAAAACACAGGTAAACTAAAAGAAGTTTATAATTATAAAGACGGTTCAAAAGAAGGAACTTATATTCTTTTTGATGTTTACGGAAATCCAACGCGCGAAGGAAGAATTTCAAAAGGATATTTTACAGGAATAGAATATCAATATGAAAACGGAATTCTTTGGAAAAAACATAAATACCTGAAACCACTTGCAACTAACGAGGGTTTGTTAGATCAGCCCTACCCTATTGTTGTGGTTTTTGAAACAGAATACGATCTTAACACCGGTCTTATGCGCAACGAGGGCAAAGTGGTTGAAGGTAAAAAAGACAGCGTTTGGAAATGGTACGATGAAAAAGGAAATATAAAAGGAATTGAAACTTTATTGCTCGGCAAAAAAAACGGTATCAGCCAGCGCTTTTATGCAAATGGCCAACTTGCCGAAAGCGCATTTTTTTTAAAAGGAGAAATGGATGGAACGCGTTTAATGCTTACTGAGAACGGCGATACAACTGAATACGGAAACTATACTAAAGGAAGGCGAAATGGTTTTTTTATTATTCACGAAAGTTTGCGCATTAAAGACCTGGGCAATGACCAGAAAGAATATTTTGTACGCGGAAATTATACCGACGGGTACATGAACGGAAATTTTATTTTAAAATACCCGAATGGAAAAATTGCTTCTAATGAAAATTATGTTGGGGGCAAACTTAACGGTAACCGCAAATTATTTTACCCCGGCGGAAAAATTTCTTACGAAGCAAATTATGTAAATTTTAAACTGAACGGAAAAGAACTCAGGTACTATGAAAACGGAAACCCCAGGCAATTAACCGAATATGTAAACGGTACAATGGTTGGAAAACAAATTACCTATTATGAGAACG
The DNA here is from genome assembly GCA_014379485.1 of Bacteroidia bacterium. Taxonomy (GTDB): domain Bacteria; phylum Bacteroidota; class Bacteroidia; order B-17B0; family Aurantibacillaceae; genus AM-1111. The sequence goes on from JACMLS010000887.1 coordinate 2,861, forward strand.
GAAAACCAAGCGAAGAAACCGTTTACGAAAACGGAAAAATGAATTCTTTTACACGTTATTACGAGAATGGAAAACTGAAAGAGAAGAGAATTTATATGAATGGGAAATTATTGAAACAGGAGTTTTATGATGAGAAGGGGAAGAAGGCGGAGCTCTCAATTCCGAAAACCGCCTTAGAACTTAAAAAAAAGAAGGAAAAACTAAATAAAGAAATTAAAGAGCTGAATAAAATCCTCGAAGAATCCGGTAAACAAAAACTTACAACAATCGGAGGAGATCATCTTCCCTCTGATTACGTTAATAAAGACACAACGATCTATACTTTTGTTGAAGTAATGCCTGAGTTTCCGGGAGGTAATTCTGCTATGCTCAGATATTTTGGAAGCAATCTGAAATATCCTGAAATTGAGAAGGATTCAGATTTTCCTGCCAAGTGCTATTTTTCTTTTGTGGTAAATGAAACCGGCAAAGTAGAAAACGCACAGGTTATAAAAGGTTCTGGCAACTTAGATATGGATAAAGAAGCTTTAAGAGTAATAAATTCTTTCCCGCAATTTAAACCAGGCAAACAAAACGGAAAAACCGTAAAAGTAAAAATGAACATACCGATCTCTTGTATGTTGCCGAAGTAAAATAAACACACTGATGGAAAATTGGAATGTTGGAATAATGGGTTACGCCTTTCCTGAAGAGAAAAAAGTTTTTTCTTCGGCACAATTTACGCAACCTTCCAATCTTCCAACAATCCAACCAATAATTAATTGCATTAAAAAAATCCTTTGCGTTTTTTCTCTGGTGTTTTTCTTCTCAGCAAACTCCCAAACAAAAATTCCGGCCAACGGGTTTTATTGCGAAATGTATCCAGGTACTCAAATCCCTCATTACAC
>JACMLS010000888.1 GCA_014379485.1 Bacteroidia bacterium
AATTCTCTTCTGAAAACCCTAACAAACCCAGTCTCTTATCTCATATCTCAACCTCTCATTTCAGCAGAAAAACCCTTACAAACCCAGTCTTATATCCTATATCTTTTTATCTTATATCCGACTGTAAATTCCTATTAGCGGTCAATCCGTTTGAGATAAAACAAAATAGTTTTTTCCTGCTGACATACTGTTGTCACACCCCATTCTTAGTTTTGAAAAAAATTAAAAACAACCTTATGATAACATTTATGGAATCGTTCCTGAAAGAACTGGAACAAGAAAGTATTGGAACAAGAAAAATGCTGGCCCTTGTTCCTGCAGACAAAGCAGACTGGAAGCCACATGAAAAAAGCATGAAACTGAAAGACCTTGCCACCCACATTGCAGATCTGCCAAGCTGGATCACAAAGGGTTTAACAACAAACGAACTTGATTTTGCTACCGAGCCATACAATCCGGCCGATTGCAAAAACGGTGAGGAATTAGTTAAGTACTATGATAAAAATGCAGAGGAAGCAAAACAGAATTTGTTGAAAAGCAAAGACTCAATACTGCAAGAAGCCTGGATCTTGCGAAATGGCGAAATTATTTACGCAAAGCTTACAAAGCATGAGATCATAAGGCATAGCTATAGCCAGATTGTACACCACCGTGCGCAATTGGGTGTGTATTTGAGATTGCTGAACATTCCCATTCCCGGAGTTTATGGCCCGAGCGCTGATGAACCTATGGGTTAAGATCCCAAAAGGAAAATAATTCATTCTTTCAATAAAAAACCCTGCAATTGCGGGGTTTTTACTTTTGAAAGGATTGCAAATGTTTCTGTTTCGAAAAGGTATTATACAGGCAAAAAACAATCTTTATAAATTCTGGAAATCCTATTAAAAAACTATCTTTATCTCTTGATATTTAAGCTTTCTGAATGCACGCTTTCCGTTTGAGATCTTGTCTGCTATTTCTTTTTGCCATAGGTAACTTTTGCCTGTTTTCTCAATCGTTTCTGCCTGTCTGCAAAAATTTCTCTACAGAAGATTATGGCGATGATGCAGAATTCCGTTGTGCGGTTTCTGATAATAAAGGCACCACTTACTTTGGAACGAATTACGGTGTGCTCATTTACAAAGGAGAGAAAAAAACGATCGGAAAAAACTGGGGCGTTATGATTCTGCCGGAGCCTGATGTGATCTTGTCGCTTTATTTAGATACAACAACAAATCGTCTTTATGCAGGCACGGGGCACGACTTCGGATATTTTCAGCTCAGCGCTTATAACGAAGCGGAATATTTTTCATTGGGAAAAAAATTAGACAGTTACAAGGAAAGCTTTGAGACCTGGCACATCTATAAACAAAATTCATCTATTGTTTTTCATACCATAGCTGCACTTTTTGTTTATGATGAGAAAGAACGACTGACCGTTTTAAAAAGTCCACAGGGAGGAATTTTTCATAATGTTTTTCCTGTAGAAAATGGTTTGCTGATAAATGCGCTTGATAAAGGATGGTTTTTTTATAATGGAGCATTACAACCTGTCGGTGTTTCAGATCTTCAACCAGATAAATGTTATAGTGTGCTTCCGCTTCCCGAAAAAAATTCTTACCAGTTTTTCTTTCGTAACACAGGCGTTTTTAAACTTCAGTTCTCAGAAAATAAATTCAGCAACATAAAAAAAGTTTCTTCTGATGCTTTTGACCAATGGCTCTCGCAAAGTCAGTTATACGGTGCAGGTTTTAGTGCAGACAGAGAAAAGATCATATTTGCAACGCTCATTAACGGTGTTGCTATTGCTGAAAACAGTAACCTGCTTGAACCCGCAAGTATTTTATGCATCCTGGTATAAACCACTAACATTCTTTCTGCTTATGGTTTATACCAGGATGCATTGCAAAACACATGGATCCTCGGAAAAAGTAATTTGTCCTGCCTTCCTTCTGATCTTGGTATGATGCATAAAGATTTTCGTGGTATAACCATTAACGGACTTTGTGTGAAAGACCAGAAATTATATATCGCTTCT
>JACMLS010000889.1 GCA_014379485.1 Bacteroidia bacterium
AGATTTTATTTTTGTAATTGATCGGCGACCATCCGCCAAATCCGCGTCATCCGCTTTCCCCAATTAAATGGTATAAAGTTTTACTCCGACTACAAGCACGTCGTCAATCTGCTCCAGGTCGCCCTTCCAGTCTTCAAAGGTTTTGAGTAATTCGTGTTTTTGTTTTTGAAGTGTAAGGTTCTGGATAGAAAGAATTTTTTCCTGGAAAGGTTTGTATTTGAATTTTTTTCCTTTAGGTCCACCAAACTGATCTGCATATCCGTCAGAAAAAATATAAACCGTTTCATTGCCTGTTATCGGAAAAACATTATTTGTAAAACTTCTGCGTTGTTCCTCAATAAAAGCGCCTACCGGAAATTTATCACCTGCAATAATTTTAATTTGCCCGTTTGCAATAATGTACATTGGGTTATTGGCACCGGCAAAATGAAATTGTTTTGTTTTTTTATCAATCACACATACGGCAATATCCATTCCGTCTTTTACAGTTGATTCCTGAAAGGTTTGGTGAAGTGAACCTGTGAGCCACTCGTTTACTGCGTTAAGAATTTCATCTGGCTTTACAATATTTTTTTCGAGCGCAGCTTTATTGAGTAAATTAAAATTTACAACACTCATTAAAGCGCCCGGAACTCCGTGCCCGGTGCAATCTGCAGCGGCAAAGAAAATATGATGCTCGGTTTCTTCTACCCAATAAAAATCTCCGCTTAAAATATCTTTGGGCCGGTACAACACAAATGAATCGGGCAGAATAGAATACCAGAGTTTATCTGGCGGCAATATAGCAGCCTGAATGCGTTGTGCGTAACGAATACTGTCTGTTATGTCTTTATTTTGTTCTTCTACAATTTTACTTTTTTCTTCTATGATCAGGTTTTTCTGATTGAGAAGGCTGTTTGCTTTTTGCTTTACTTTATTTTGTCTGAAAAGAATAACAGCCATTAAAATAAAGAACAATACAAGTGGAATAGAAAAGTAAAGCATGATCTTGTGCTGCATAGATTGCGCATGCTCTACTTCTACTTTCTGATGTTCCAGTTCAAATTTCTGACTGAGCAATTCATTTTCTTTTTCTTTTTTTTCTGCTGCATATTTTGTTTCGAGTTCCGTTGCCTGTTTGGTTAAATCCAAAGCAAACAAACTATCGTTCATATCCATTTGCAGATCTTTATAGAGATACGCCTTTTCATAATCTTTTGTTTCTTCAAAAAAAACAGCAAGATTCTGGTAGAGATGAATTTTTTCTGCAGGTTCCTCGAGCACTTTCTCAAATGACATTACTTTTTTGGCAATTTCACTCCCCTTATTTTTCTCACCCATTTGCCTGTACATTTCAAGCATATTTATGTAACTGCGGCACTCGCTTGTTATTTGCTGCGATTTATGAAATATTTCAATTGCCTGTTTAGTAAGATCAATTGCTTCTGTATATTTCTTTTTTGCAAATTTTACATTGGCAAGATTTAGTATACTGCTTGCATAAAGCAACTGGTTGTTGTTCTTTTTATTGATCTCCATTGCCTTTATCACATATTGTTCAGCAAGATCAAGATCGCCAAG
>JACMLS010000890.1 GCA_014379485.1 Bacteroidia bacterium
ACATACACTTCGCCGAAATATCAGGAGATGGAGGATTAGGAAGGAACAACTGTTGTTTTTGTTTTTAATCGTTCCGATCCTTTACTCCTAAAAACCAGTTCATGTATAAAATATATCTTCCCCTTATAAGTCTGTTGATTTCCGTGGGTGCGTATGCCCAGCCTTCTTTTTTATGGGCCAAAGGATTTGAGGGCAGTATCAGTGCAGGTGTATCCGTTGATACAGATAGCTTAGGAAATATATATACAACAGGTATTTTTTTTGGAACTGTGGATTTTGATCCGGGACCCGCTGTTGTTAACCTTACTGCAACCCCTGTGCAGGCTGACACTTATATCAGTAAGTTGGACCCCGCGGGTAATTTGGTTTGGGTAAAAAAAATAGGCGGAGTATATGATGATCCTGTATTTGCTATTTCTGTTGATGCTTCAGGCAACAGTTACATAACCGGCTACTTCCAGGATACGGTAGATTTTGATCCGGGTGCCGGCACATTTAATCTTAGCACAGCCGGATTTCAGGATGTCTTTATTTTAAAACTGGATGTTTCGGGAAATTTTATTTGGGCAAAACAAATTGGCGGAAGCTCAACAGATGAGGGACATGATGTTTTTGCGGATGCTTTTGGTAATGTATATACAACAGGTTTTTTTTCAGGTACGGCAGATTTTGACCCAAGCGCTGGAACCTATAACTTATCTGCAACCGGTTATGATAATGTTTTTATTTTAAAGTTGGATTCTGCCGGTAATTTTATATGGGTCCGGCCATATACTAGCACCAATTATGCAAAGGGCGAGGGCATTTTTGCAGATGCTTCAGGCAATGTTTACACAATAGGTAGTTTCGAAGGCGTAACAAATTTTAATCCTTTCGGGTTAAACTTTAGCTTGGGTACCAATGGCTCAAACGATGTATTCATAACCAAAACAACTTCTTCAGGTAATTTTATATGGGCAAAACGCATTGGCGGCCCTTCTGCTGATTATGGAGTGGGAATCGCCGCAGACCCATTCGGAAACTTGGTCATTACCGGGGAATTTCGTTCTACAGTGGATTTTGATCCGGGAGCGGGAACGTATAACCTTACTCCCAGCGGTAATGTAAATATGTTTACCTGCAAACTGGATTCCGCAGGCAGTTTTTTATGGGCAAGGCAAATTGGAGGCCCTTCTGACACACCTTGGGCACGCGCAATAGCTACTGATAGCTCGGGCAATAGTTACACCAGCGGCTATTTTTATGATATCATTGATTTTGATCCCGGTCCGGGAGTGTTTTCTTTAACTTCAGCAACTGCAGAAAATGTGTTTATTTCCAAACTGGACCCGGCAGGTAATTTTTTATGGGCGGGGCATATAAGTAGTTCCGCAAATTCCAGCGCAAATGCTGTTTGCGTCGACATAGAGGAGAACATAATTACCACTGGTGGCGCTTCCGGTTGTCCCTGTGATTTTGATCCAGGCCCTAACACTTCAAATGCGGCTTTAACCGCATCAGGCAGTTTCGTGCACAAAATGAAAGCCTCTGTAACTCCTGGCATATCAAGCCAAAACAATCTGGCTGCATCCGTTTTATTGTTCCCCAACCCAACAACAGGCAATCTTACAATACAGTTATCGGGTTTTTCACCGCAAGAACATTTTACTTTAAATGTATTAAGTGTTACGTGGCAAATTATTAAAAAAGTTTCGCTCAATTCAATCCTTACAAATGTTGAATTGAGCAATTTTTCAGCTGGTATTTATTTTTATCAGTTGGTAAACAAAAATTCCACTGTAGGCGCCGGAAAATTTATCATCCAGTAATACGGTAAAAATAAATCCCGCACGCGAGCAGAGGTGATTGAGGCGAGACAGAGGGTTTGAAAAAACGTTTAAGATTTTCTGTTAATCCCCTTCAGCGAACTCCATACCCATCCTTCCAATCTTCCAACCAAAATAAATTTCTTTACTTTGAGCACACAATTTTCTGTTTCTGAACGAACAAGATTTTATAGAAGCGCTTAAGGCAGGAGACAATACTGCTTTTGCAAAACTGATTGAGGATTATAAAAACAAAGTTTATAATTCCTGTCTTGGTATTGTGCAAAGCGAGGCGGAAGCAGAAGATATAACTCAGGAAATTTTTGTGGAGGTCTGGCATTCGGTAAAAAACTTTAGAGGAGATTCTAAACTCTCTACCTGGATCTACCGGATGAGCATTAACCGCTCGCTCGATTATCTGCGCAAGAAAAAACGAAAAAAAGCAGCAGGCCTTTTGTCTCTCTTCACAAAAAAAGATTCGCTTGAGCCTATTGTTGATCCGCCAGATTTTCATCATCCCGGCGTGGCGCTTGAAAACAAAGAAACCTCAGCGATCTTGTTTGCGGCCATTGACAAACTTCCTGAAAAACAAAAAACAGCTTTCGTACTGCAGAACATAGAAAACCTGAGTATGAAAGAAATAGCAGAGGTAATGCAAACCACTCCTTCTGCCGTTGAGTCACTTTTATCAAGGGCCCGCGAGAACCTGAAAAAACTATTGGGAGATTATTTTGAGAGAAACAAAAAAAATAAGCCTCGCTAAGGCGCCGAGACGATAAGAAATAAATAAAAAACTTAACGTCTCAGCGCCTTAGCGAAAGAAAAAAGAAGTAAAGCGAAGGATTTTATAAGTAATAACGTCAAAACTCCATAAAATGAAAAAAGACGAATACATAGAGGAGGTTTTAAACAGTTTGAACGGCCTTAAAACAGCCGAAGCAAATCTGTTTTTTGCTACCAGGGTTTTTTCTAAAATAGAACAAGGAGAAAAAGATACCGTTTTTCGCCTCAAACCAGCCTTTGCATCTTTTGCATTGGGTTCATTACTGCTTTTGCTTGGTCTTAATATTTATTTTTTAACTGATAGTAATTCTTCTGTAAAAAATAATCATTCAACTGAAGTTTCAGAATTTCAGAGCGAATATTTTTCTTACACCAATTATAATTATTAAGATGAGCGGACAGGGAAACTCTAAAATTTTAAGCCTTGCAGTTACAGGTCTTATTATTACAAACGTTGTGTTGCTTTGTTTTATGTTCTTTAAAAAACAAGGCCCGCACGGTGGTCAGCCTTTTCCACGCGAACCTTTTAACCAGGGGCCGCCTGATGGAGAACGCCCGCCCGATCGTATGGTGCGCGAACTTAATTTTACTGAAGACCAAAAAACAGCCTTCTTAAAATTAAAAAATGAGCATAAAAAATCTGTAGGAGAATTATTAGATAAAAACAAAAATTTTCGTGAAGATTTTTTCGATCAGCTTTCCTCGCAGGATTCAAGCCGTGTAAACTCCCTTGCTGATTCTATTTCATCCACACAGAAA
>JACMLS010000891.1 GCA_014379485.1 Bacteroidia bacterium
CCCTCTTCAAAATATATCGAGTCAATTAATTCCTGTTGTTTTTCTTCTACAAGGTGTTTTTGCCTTTCCGTTTCAGATTTCTGCAACTGAATTTCAATATTATCTTTCTTTTTATTTGCGTAAGCTTTCCATACAACTCCGGCAACAATTAAAAGTAATGCGAGGCCACCGTACAACATATATCGCTGAGTCTGCTCATGTTTTAATTCTGCTTTTTGAGAAGCAAGTTCCAGCTCACCGGCTTTCATTTCCTGTTTGTGTTTTACGCTGTCTGCAAAAGATCTTTTATCAAATTCATACTCTAATTGTTTTTGCTGAATAAATTTTTGATTGGAAGAACTCTTTATAGTGTCGCGCAACATTGTTCTTTGTTCGTAATGATAAAGCGCTTTGGCAATATTTCCTTCTTTTTTGTAAATGGTGTAGAGCTGAAAATTTGATTGTTCTGCAATTTCTGAATTGTCAAATTTGTTTGCAATTTCAAGGGCAAGGCTTGCATATTTTTTGCTTGCCTGTAAATTGTTTTCATTAAAATTTAAATCAGCCATTTTTACATACACCACCGCAAGGCCATGTTCGTCGCCTATTTCTTTTTTGAGAGCTATTCCTTCCTCAAAATATTGCCTTGCTTTTTTATTTTCCTGTAATCGTTCGTAAACGCAACCAAGCCCCACTTTATTTGCAGACAGAATTAATTTATTGCCTGTTAACAAACAACGCTCACTGCTTTTTTCGTAGTACTTTATCGCGTCTGCTGATTCATTTTTTTGATAATAAATTCCGCCAAGCGAAGAAGCTACAAGCGCAACCCCGTCTTTGTCTCCCAGTTCTTCGCGCAGCAATAAACTTTTTTTCTGAAATTCAATTGCCTTATCATAGTCTCCGGTTTTTGAATACAGGTTACCAATATTACCCAGGTTAATAGCAACATTCTGTTTCAGTCCCAATTCTTCAAATACCTTTAAACTGTTTATCAGGTTTTCAATTGCCTTAGGATAATTTCCCATAAGCATGTATACGCTTCCAATATTACCAAGGCAGCCTGCCATAGCTTTTTTTCTTCCTGCTTTTTTTGCGATCTCTAAAGATTTAAACTGGTTAACCAATGCCTCCGGATAATCTCCTTTGTTTTTATAGATCACACCTTTTAAACCATAGTAACCACCAATACCTTTTAGATCATTCAGCTTTACATAAATATCCATTGCAAGCTGATTGAATTGAAGCGCTTTATCGAATTCTGATTTTCTGAGGTAATTATTGGCAAGACTTTTATAATTATCTGCCTCACCCCGCTGCCACGAGATCTTTTTTGCAAGACTCACACCTTTTTCTGCAGCTTCTATTCCTTTATCAAAATCTCCTTTCGCTTCATACTCCAAAGACAGATGCGCAAAAGCCTTTGCTTCATTACTGTCTTGTCTTGCAAAAGAAATTACTTTTAAGAGTGAATCGATCACTTTGTTTTTATCGCCTTGCGAAACACAAGTTGCCACAATAAAAAAAAACAACAAACTAATTTTTATTGTTTTCATTAAGCCGTAATTTTTATTCCAATCACACATACATCATCTATTTGTTCAAGCTTACCTTTCCAGTCGGTAAACTTTTTCTCAAGTAAATTTTTCTGATCATCCATTGGCAACGAACTGTTTTCTGCAATGGCATTTGTAAGTTGCTTAAACTTGAATTTCTTTCCTTTGGGTCCGCCAAACTGATCCGGAAAACCATCAGACAACATATAGAAACCCAGTATGTCAGAAATTTTTACGCGGTTCAGTTTAAAAACAAGTTCATCTTCAGAATAAGATCCGCCAATGGAATTTTTATCTGCTTTAATTTCCTGCAAACCGCTGTCGGTATTTAAGAGTAAGGGTCTTTGAGCTCCTGAATAAAATAAATTCTCACCATCTAAAACGCAAACAGCAATATCCATACCGTCGTTAGACTCGCTGCCGCTTTGTTGTTTGAGGGTTTTTTTTACTTCGCGGTGCAGGGTACTCAGAATTTTTTCAGGAGAAGTGATTTTTTTTTCTACAATGATCTGGTGCAGTAAATTACTTCCTATCATACTCATAAGTGAGCCTGGAACTCCGTGGCCGGTACAATCTGCACAGATCGCAATTTTTTTTCCTTGCACTTCTTCCATCCAGAAAAAATCACCGCTCACAATATCTCTCGGACGAAAAAGCACAAACGATTCAGGAAATAATTTTAAGCGGTGTTCGTTTGTTGGAAGTATTGCCTGCTGAATTCTTTGCGCGTAATTTATACTGTCTGTAATGTCTTTGTTCTTCTCTTCAATTTCTTTTTTCTGCTCATTAATTTCATGCGTTCTTTCTTTTACCTGAGCCTCAAGTGTTTCTTTTTGTGTTTCAAGAATTTTCTGTTTCTCTTTCTCCTGCTCAAGATTTTTTTCTGACAGTTCTTCTACCTCCGTTAATTTATTTTTTAATATTTTGTTTGTTGTCGCAAAATCCCATGCCAGAAAAACCGACATGGAAAGCGGGATGCTTACAATAGAAAGAGCAAGGGTAGTAAGTAAAACAATTTCTGCTCCCGATCCGTCCTGCAAACTAAAGCCACCACTGATGAGAATAATTGCAATTAATGAAATAAAGAAAAGAGCAAAGAAACCAAAACCGGCTCCAATAATGCCTGAGCCACGTTTTCTTTTTCGCAATGCAACAAAAATTACGCGCAGCACTTCAACAAAAGTTCCTAAAATAAGGAGGCCTGCAATGATTAATGCGGCGTCCCACCTTAACACAAGAAAAATAATGGATATAATTGCGACACCCGAAAAAACCCATAGTTGCTTTGGAAATTTTTCATAGAAAAGAGAATAGATTAATACGAGCAGAGAAATGAAGAAGAGCGGTAAAATAATAATAACAAAAAGATTCAACGCATCTGTTGTACCGGGGTTATCGATCACGTTGGTAAGAAAGAAATGCAAAAAGAAATATCCTATTGTTATACTGAAAAAAGTATAATAGAGATTTGAGCGCCTTGCTATGTAAAAGAGCCACAATAAAAAATGCACCAGCGCAAGTGTTGCAAAAAAAACGAACAGACCAACCCCGAAAGCGGAAGCCCACACGGAAGTTGAGTGC
>JACMLS010000892.1 GCA_014379485.1 Bacteroidia bacterium
CAAAGCAAAAAAAATAACACTCAAGGTCCTCAAATTCAAACTGCGGGTTATTTTATTTATTGTCATTGGAATTTTATGTTGGATAGGTTGCGCCAACACACTCCCCAAAATAAAAGCGAACTGGAACTGGACAGAACCAGAAAGCGGAATAGAAATTTTTGTAAAATCAAACGGCGTGCATACAGACCTTGTTGTGCCCGTAAAAAGCAAAGTTATTTCGTGGGACAGTACTTTTCATCCCTCTTCATTTAAAGGTGCGGACTCAACTTTCGAGTACCTTGCTTTTGGCTGGGGCGACAAAGGTTTTTATTTATACACACCAACCTGGGCCGACCTGAAATTTTCAACTGCATTCAAAGCTGCGTTCTGGCTCGGAGAATCTGCAATGCATGTAACCTATTATCAAAATTCGCCAAAAGAAACAGAGCGTTGCAAAAAAATAATTATCAGTGAAGAACAATACAGAAAATTAATTTCTTACATCAAAGATTCTTTCAAAACAATTGGCCAAGGAAGTTACGTTGGTAATTCAATCATTCGGATTGATCATCCGGGTTATGGCAACCACGATAAATTTTACGAAGGCAAAGGAACTTATAATTTATTCAAAACCTGCAATGAATGGACTGGCGATGGTTTAGAAGAATGCGGGGTTAAAATTGGTCTCTGGACTCCGTTACAGGGTGGAATTATTGACGAGATCGAGTGATGAAAAAGTTATTTGTTATCAGTTGTCAGTTTATGGTTTTTGGTTTTTGGTTTACAGTTTTCGGTTAGTTAGTTAAGAAGTTGGTTGGTTAAGAGGTTCAACAGTTTGCACTTATATTCGATACTTAGTCCTCAAACTCTTTGCTTACCCCATAATCTTTCTTCAACCTCATTCTCAACGAAAAAATCCCGGAAACAAAAACAACAATTCCCGCGACACAAAGAATCCAACCAAAAATACCGGAAGAAGTTTGATTGAAATTTTTATTGAATTTATAAATTTCAGTTTCTCCACGGTTTATACTGCAAATTTCAAATTGTCCGTACTCATTTTTCATTGGGTGGTACAAAATTTTTATTGAATCTCGTCTTGCCATTTCTTCGTTCATTTTTTTGAAGTCAAAACTTTCTCCGTACATTCTTAAAACAAAAATACTGCTGTCGTTTTTAAATTGTATGCGGTAACAGGGCGGAGAATTTTTTCCGGCATCATTAAAAACAGCAAGCGGATTTATTTCGCCATACGCAGCAGGAATTCCTGAAAGCTCTTTAAAAAATTGCTGGTTGCGAAATAAATAACTATACCAAAGAGAAAAAACAATCAATGCAATGCCAAACAAAAGGGCATAAACGGGGGCAAGTATTTTTTTGATCTGCAGAGTAATTTAATTTGAAACAGAATCGCAATTCGTTTTGTATTTCGGAAAAACATCTATGTCTTTTATCACTGAAAAAGTATCACAGTCGCACACAGTTAAATTGAACATGGCGCTGTCAGGTTTCATAGGTTCAAGCACAAAAATTCCGCAGGGCTTTGCATGAATCTCAGACTTTGCGTAATTGACACGGTATTTTGCAAGCTCTTTAATAAATGTAGTATCGTTTAAACCCAGACCTTTTAATTTACAAACTGCCTTTTTCGAAAAAACTTTGTATTGCGAAGCCAGTTCATCCACTTTCATGTGGTTGGTGCTCTTACATTTGGTAATATAAATGAGTATGATAAGCCCTATTACAAAACCCACCCCGTAAAACTTTAAGCGTTGTTTAAATTCCATTGCCATAATAAAATTCCCCTTTTAGAGAATGCCGCAAAGGTAACAGAATTGTGAAAACCCTGTTTCAGGCAAATAATTGTTAAAAATAGCCTTAGATTAACCTAATTTTAACGTAGACGAAAGCTTATATTCCATAGATGAACTATCTTTGTAGTCCCTAAAATATAAAATAGCCATGCAAGAAAAAGACTACAATTATTTCGAGAAAGAATACCTCGGAAAAAACAACGACAAAGTATCTGTTTCAGAAAACAAACGTCTGCAAAAATTACTTTCTGTAAAAGCATTTAACCGTGCTGGAGATTCTGTAAGAGCAGATTTTAAATCATACAGACCAATTAAAAAAGAAAAATCAAATCAACCCGATTTCGGATTGTTACTGGAAGGATTTAATTAATTTTTATTTCAATTTTGTTTTGGAAGCGCGGAAAAAATTCTGCGCTTTTTTATTGTCATACTTCGTCTCGGTCAAAAAGACGAGATCAATATGGCAATAAAAAAAGAGATCAGGAATAGATTTCTTTTTTGGAAGCCATCAGAGTGTTTTTAAGCAAAGAGGCAATTGTCATTGGTCCTACGCCACCTGGAACGGGAGTGATGAAAGAACATTTGGGTGCCACTTCATCAAACTTTACATCTCCTTTTAATTTGAAGCCTGATTTAGTCTCAGTGCTTGTTACGCGGTTAATTCCCACATCAATTACAACAGCGCCTTCTTTAACCATATCTGCTGTTACAAAATCAGGCTTACCAATTGCTGCAATAATTATATCGGCGTTTAAAGTGTGTTCTTTTAAATTTTTTGTGCGGCTGTGGCAAAGTGTTACGGTACAATTTCCGATGCTGGAATTTCTGGCCATTAAAATACTCATGGGTGTTCCCACAATATTACTCCGGCCAATCACCACACAGTTTTTTCCGGAAGTTTCAATTTTATAGCGTTCTAACAATTGCAAAATTCCATAAGGCGTTGCAGAAATATAACAGGGCAAATTCAAAACAAGTCTTCCAACATTTACCGGATGAAAACCATCTGCATCTTTTTTAGGGTCTACTGCCTCTGTAATTTTTTGTTCTGAAATATGTTTTGGAAGCGGTAACTGAACAATGTATCCATCAATATCATCGTCTTCGTTCAGTTCTTTTATTTTATTCAGTAATTCTTTTTCTGTAACTGTTGAATCGAATTTTATGAGTGTAGAATTAAATCCAACTTTTTCGCAGGTCTTTACTTTAGAGCCAACGTAAGTCTGACTGGCCGGATCTTCTCCAACTAAAATAGCTGCTAAATGTGGAATTTTTCTTCCTTCAGCTTTCAGCTGCTTTACTTCTTCAGCAATTTCATTCTGAATTTCTTCTGAAACTTTTTTTCCGTCTATAAGGATTGTACCCATTTGTAAATTCGTATTCATTTGCAATTAAAATTTTATTTCAGGAACACTGATGACGCTGATCGAACTGATTTTCGCTGATAAAGATTGGTAAACAGATCGCAACCAGAAATTCGTAATGAAATTCGCGATTCGTCGATCAACGCCCCATCTTAGGCATGTTACGCATCATTTTTGCCATGGCAGTTTTATCGTTCATCATGCGCATCATTTTCCGTGTCTCTTCAAATTGCTTCAGCAGTTTATTTATTTCCTGTATACTTTGTCCGCTTCCTTTTGCAATTCTTGCGCGTCTTGATCCGTTCATCAATTCAGGCTTTGCTCTTTCTTCGGGCGTCATAGAAAAAATAATTGCTTCAATGTGTTTAAAAGCATCTTCTTTTATATCCACATCTTTCATTGCTTTACCAATTCCGGGAATCATTCCAACAAGATCTTTTATGTTTCCCATTTTTTTGATCTGGTTCAGCTGTGCAAGAAAATCATTAAAATCAAATTTATTTTTAGAAATTTTTTCCTGAAGTTTTCTTGCTTCTTCTTCGCTGAATTGTTCCTGTGCACGCTCAACAAGCGTTACAACATCTCCCATTCCCAAAATCCTGTCTGCCATCCTTTCCGGATAGAAAACATCAATGGCATCCATCTTCTCGCCCGTACCAATAAATTTAATGGGTTTGTTTACAACCGATTTTATTGAAAGCGCTGCTCCACCTCTTGTATCACCATCTAATTTCGTAAGCACCACTCCATCAAAATCCAAACGCTCGTTAAATGCTTTTGCAGTGTTCACTGCATCCTGCCCAGTCATTGCATCTACAACAAATAAAATCTCGTCAGGATTAATTGCCTTTTTCACTTTGGCAATTTCATTCATCATCATTTCATCAATAGCCAAACGACCGGCGGTATCTATGATCACAACAGAATTTCCGTTTACTTTTGCCTGCTCAAGCGCTTTTTTACAAATAGAAACCGGATCTTTATTATCGCGGTCAGAATACACATCCACACCAATCTGTTCTCCCAGAACATGCAACTGATCAATAGCTGCCGGACGATAAATATCGCAGGCAACCAGCAGCGGATTTTTTCCTTTTTTTGTTTTTAAATAATTTGCAAGCTTACCCGAAAAAGTTGTTTTACCAGAACCTTGCAAACCTGACATTAAAATGATAGTGGGATTTCCACCCAGTTTAATATCTTCTTTTTGCCCGCCCATTAATTCGGCCAGCTCGTCATGCGTAATTTTTACAAGCAATTGTCCTGGAGAAAGGGCTGTGAGTACATTCTGCCCCATCGCTTTTTCCTTAATGGTATCAGTAAATTGTTTTGCAACTTTAAAGTTCACATCGGCATCAAGCAATGCCTTGCGCACTTCTTTCATCGTTTCTGCAACGTTGATCTCAGTAATTTTTCCCTGGCCCTTTAAAACTTTAAAGGCCCTTTCAATTTTATCGCTTAAATTATTGAACATGGTGTTATGTTTTGAAAATGTTTTTTGTTCCGTTTTTTCAACCCTTTTCTGGAATGAAATACAGGGTAACAAAGATAGGAAAATTGTCGTCTTGGATAAATTAATTTTACAGTGAAATTGAATCAGTTGGCCACAATTTTACAAATCATCTACCGGATTTAATAAGCTTTTCAAGGTCTTCCTGCTTCAGATTAAATTTAAAATCAAGAAAATACTTTGGTCCTGCACTTGAAACGAAACTTACTGAAAGCACAACTCGCAGCAAAACACATGTGTATCATTTTTCTGACAAAAAACAATTCACTTGACAAAAAAAACAAGGTCTAAAATTCAAAAACATTGTTGCAAGTTTTTTAAATGAAGGTGTTTTTGCCCAAACGCCCGGCCAGCAAATTGTAAAAACGGCTATAGAACAAAATGCTACTTACTTTCCACAGGAAAGTATCTATATACAATTTG
>JACMLS010000893.1 GCA_014379485.1 Bacteroidia bacterium
CACGAAAAATAATACGGACAGAATAGATGGGCAGTAACTAACGGCACTTAAAAAAAATGGCGTGGGGAGTGGGAATATAAACAGTTGTGCATTTAATAAACATTGTGCGGGCAGACAGTTTAGTGTGCAAAGCCGTCACTTCTTTAAGCAAACCGTTAGGGCAATTACAAAACGACAGACATTTGAAACAATTTATCATATCCTTCGCTTTCCTGACAGTGTATCTTCCGACAATTCTGTTCGCACAGACAAATAGGACTGATTGGCAAAAAATGAATCTGAAAGGGAAAGTTAAATCCCTTACTGAAATTCAATATAAAACTGCGATAATATCCGGGAAAGTTCAAAAACAATATAAAGGACAATGGACAAAATATTCATTCAACGAAAAAGGTTTTTTAATTGAAAAGACAGATTTTGAACCGAATAAGAGATCTCACTATCATTACGACAGTTTAGGAAAATTAATTTCTATGAAAAATTATGGGAGAGACAGCTCCCTCACCTCTACCCACACTTTCAAATATGACAGTGCCGGAAATCAGGTTGAGGACAATATAGAAAATGTAAATGCTGCTGATAAAGGACATAATGCTAAATACATTTATAAATATGACGAAAAAAGAAATTGCATTGAAATGAGTGGATTCAATAGCAAAGGAATTTATTTTACAAAATACTCTTACAAATACAACAGCGCAGGCAATAAAATTGAAGAAATCTGGTTTAAGGCAAACGGAGACACTATACACACCTACACATATAAATATAATGGCAAGGGAAATAAAATTGAGGAGCACTACAAATACACTTCAAATGGCGGTGGTAAAAATAAAACTATATATAAATATGATAGTAAAGGAAGTCTTATTGAAGAAAATTGGGGCGGGACAGAAGGTAATGTTATTGAAAAGGTCACTTACACACCAGACAATAATTTCAACTGGATAAAAAAAATTACGACCGAGAACAAAGAACCTTCGTCTATTACAGAAAGAGAGATTGAATATTTTAAGTGAACTCCGTTGACAGTTTTGTCGGGTGACGGTTCCCCGTAAATCATTTCGCAGGACAATGATCTCTGTCTCGAGAGCAGGTTTCTTCGCCATCAAATTTTTTTTAAGGAGACGGTCACGCCAGACAAAACTACCCGTGGCAATGCGGGCTACCATCTTAAAACAATGTAACTGCAATCAATTATCTTTGTTCTAGCGGACAGAGAAGTGGAAGTGCTCCGAAATGCCGCACTTCGCAAGCCCACGGAACGTTACAATCAATTTTCACCCTCCAATTGAGTTGCCTACACCTTCGCATTTTTGAAACCATTCAGAAAAAAATAATTCTAAAACAATCCCTCAAGCGTTTCATCGTCCACCAGATTTGCTAACGTAACCTTTAAATTGGGAGTACGTTCCATCTCACGTTTAATCGCAAAATTTGCTTCTTTGTTTCTTGCCCAGCTTCTACGCGCAATGCCGTTGTTTACATCCCAAAATAACATGGAACGTAATTTTCTTTCTGCATCTGCAGTTCCATCCAGCACCAAACCAAAACCTCCGTTCATTACTTCGCCCCAGCCTACTCCGCCGCCGTTGTGCAAACTAACCCAGGTTGCACCACGAAAAGAATCGCCCACAAAATTCTGCACGGCCATGTCTGCTGTGAATTGAGAGCCGTCGTAAATATTACTGGTTTCGCGGTAAGGAGAATCTGTACCTGAAACATCGTGGTGATCTCTTCCTAAAACAACGGGAGCAGAAATTTTTCCTTCGGCAATTGCTTTGTTCATTGCCTCAGAAATTTTTATGCGCGCTTCTGCGTCGGCATATAAAATTCTGGCCTGCGAACCAACAACTAAATTATTTTCTGTTGCATCTTTTATCCAGGTAATGTTATCCATCAGCTGCTGCTTAATTTCGGGTGGCGAAGTTTTATACATTTCTTCCAACACACCTAAAGCAATTTTATCTGTAACAGCTAAATCAGATTTATCTGCAGATGTACACACCCAACGAAAAGGGCCAAAACCATAATCAAAACACATGGGCCCTAAAATATCCTGCACGTAAGATTTGTATTTAAAAGTTCCGTCTTCATTTACAATATCAGCCCCTGCCCTGCTCGCTTCAAGCAAAAAAGCATTTCCGTAATCAAAGAAATACATATTATTTGCTGCTAATTTATTTACAGCGTTTGCATGGCGAACTAAAGATTGTTGCACATGTTTTTTAAATTCTGCAGGATCTTCGGCCATCATTTTATTCGATTCTTCCAATGAAAGACCAACCGGATAATAACCGCCGGCCCAGGGATTGTGCAGTGAGGTCTGATCTGAACCAATATCCACTTTCATGTTTTCTTTCACCAATCTTTCCCACAGATCAACAACATTTCCCTGGTAAGCAATAGAGGTTGCCTCTTTTTTTTCCTGAACATATTTTATGCGCGTAACCAATTCATCAAGGTTTTCATAAACTTCATCTACCCAACCTTGAGAATGGCGTGTATGTGTTGCCTTTGGATTTATTTCTGCAATAACAGCAACAAGACCTGCAATTTTTGCAGCCTTTGGTTGCGCGCCACTCATTCCGCCCAAACCGCAAGACACAAAAAGTTTTCCTCTTATATCTTCTTCGTTTTCAGAAATTTTTCTGGCTGCGTTCATTACAGTAATTGTTGTTCCGTGCACAATTCCCTGTGGGCCAATGTACATAAACGAACCCGCTGTCATTTGTCCGTACTGCGTTACGCCCAATGCATTAAATTTTTCCCAGTCATCAGGCTTGCTGTAATTCGGAATCATCATTCCATTTGTAACAATTACTCGTGGAGAATCTTTGTGCGATGGAAACAAACCGAGCGAATGACCTGAGTACAAAACAAGCGTTTGCTCATCTGTCATTGTTGCGAGATATTGCATTGCCAAAAGATATTGTGCCCAGTTTTGAAACACAGCACCATTGCCACCATACGTAATTAATTCGTGCGGATGTTGCGCCACTGCATAATCTAAATTGTTACTGAGCATATGCATAATTGCCGCAGCTTGCTTTGACTGATGCGGATATTCTAAAATTGGGCGTGCAAAAATTTTATAATCCGGGCGAAAACGATACATGTAAATTCTTCCGTATGTTTTTAGCTCTGCTGCAAATTCTTTAGCAAGCACCGCATGAAATTTTTCAGGAAAATACCTGAGTGCATTTCTTACTGCCAATTTTTTTTCTGCCACATTCAGAATATCTTTTCTTTTTGGGGCGTGATTTACGCTTGCATCAAAATCTTTTTGCGGAGGAAGAAAATCGGGAATGCCGTTTAAAACTAAAGAAGAAAATTCTTCTTTGCTGATATTTTTTGTTGATTGCGAAACACTCATTTGCCTGAAATTTAATTTACAGGTGCAAAGTTCTGAAAAAAACGCAGATAAGAAAGAAGCAGATTTTTCTTGCAAATTAAACAGGAAATGCCTTACTTATCCCTTTGAATTTTGATAATAATATTATCATTTATAAATAAGTTTTTGAAAAGGAATTATGGGACACATAAAATTATTTGAAAGCAAAAAAATCCGCTCGGTTTGGAACGAGAAGGAGCAGAAGTGGTATTTTGCCGTTATTGACGTAATAGAAATTCTGTCTGAAAGCAGTAATCCTAGACGGTACTGGAGTGATCTAAAGATAAAACTGAAGCAGGAAGGGGTAATTCAGTTGTACGAATTTATCGTACAACTGAAACTAAAGTCTTCTGACGGAAAAAAATATAATACTGATTGCACTCATACACAGGGACTTTTACGAATTATTCAATCCATTCCTTCGCCTAAAGCTGAACCCTTTAAACAATGGTTGGCTAAAGTAGGAAATGACAGGCTTGAAGAAATTGAAAACCCTGAATTAGCTATACAGCGTACAAGAGAGCTTTATAAATTAAAAGGTTATCCTGAAGATTGGATCGAGAAGCGAATGCGCAGTATTGCAATTCGCGAGGAATTAACTGACGAATGGAGCAAACGGGGCGTAAAAGAAAAAGTTGAGTATGCAATTCTCACCGCGGAAATTTCATTAGCGACTTTCGGATTAAAGCCTTCTGATTACAAAGATCTGAAAGGCCTGGACAAAGAAAATCTCCGCGATCACATGAGTGACCTGGAGTTAATTTTTTCAATGTTAGGAGAAGCGTCCTCCACAGAAATTGTAAAGACGACAAATCCCTTAGGTTTTAAGGAAAATAAAGTTGCTGCAAAAGCCGGAGGAAAAATTGCGGGAAACGCAAGAAAAGAACTGGAATCCAAAACCGGAAAAAAAATTGTGTCACCGAAAAATTTTCTCACAACAGAACAACAACTAAAAAATCTGGAAAACAAGAAAATAAAAAAGTTGAAAGGAAAAAAGAAATGATCAGGGTTTATTTTCGTTATTTTTTTTATCAAACAAACCCGTCTTTTTATTATAACCGTAAGGACAATGTTTGCACCCGCTCTTGCAGCAGTAGCCGCGTTTTAAATGGTATTTTTCTGTAAACACAACAAAGCCTTCTTCGCTCATGTAATAATCGTCAGGATCAAGGTTATTGAATTTCTCGCTGAACATTTCTTATCGTGCTTCAGATTTTTCTTTAACCCAGTTTACAAGATCAAAGCCATAAAGAATGTCGTTTTGTTTATTCTTTTTCAACTCTGCTTCAAGCGCTGTCTTTAATCCAGCAAAAATTGTTCTCACTTTTTCTTTCTGTGTTGAGTTGTTGATCTTCTTCATTTCCCTGAAAAAGATGAACTCGTAATTTTCTTCAGGTTTTCTTTTAGAGAGCATTCGTTCAAAACTACGGATGTTTGAAATGAGCACATCTGTTTCGCCGATCTCGTAATTGGCAATCAGGTTAACAAGCATTGCGGGTCTGAAGACGGAATTGTTGAAGAGAAAATCTGTGCCGGCAATAATTCTATTACTCCACCTAAGAGCCTCCGGATAATTTTTTATCTGCAACAAACAAATACAGATAGAGTAATACAAACTGCTTAAAATAACATTGTTCTTTACAGGAATTTGTTTGAGCGAATTGGTAATATACGGTAATACTTTTGTGATCTTATCATACTCCTTGAACTGGATGATCTTATAAACAGATAAACTTGCAAAGCGAACAGAAATATAGTGCGAGAGCGAGTGGGAATTTGTTTTATAATCACGGAAAAGAAGAGAATATTTCCCGAACTCTTTTTCTCTTTCTGTTCTTACACAACAAACCAGATAATTATTCAACGAAACAAGGTAGCGGTATTCATCTTTTTTTATTAAGGTTGCGCTACGCGAATAAATATCCATTATCCCCTTGATCTCTTTATAAAAATTTTCGTGCTCGCTATGATTGTAAAAATAAAACAAGCGCGCATTTTTCAGCAACAAAACCGCGTCTTCGTTTTTTGAATCGTCTTTAAGTTCTGTGTCTATCTCATTCAACACTTCATCATACTCATCTTTCTTATCGGCAACTCTTGAAGCTCCCTTTTCTTTATCTACTTTTTTCATGCTTTCAAGCGAGAGTCTTGCAGAAACAATTTCATCAAGCTGCTTAAGACTTTCAAATTCTTCTTTTGCTATAAGAATATAATCGCTCATAAGATTAGTATCGCCGCTACGGTTGCGCACCTGGTATTTTAAATCGAGTAACCGTAACAACTCAGGTTGTAAATGAAATTTCTTTGCAATCTTTTCTGCACGTTCCAGGTTTTCCATTGCAACCTGATACTCTCCTTTCTCCAAAAAAATTTCTGTAAGTCGTGTATAACGCTTTACTTGTGCGGCCCATGAATCGTTATCATGATATTGCAACAAAGCTTTATGAAGCAGCAGCAATAAATACTGTTTTGTTCTTGGAAGATTTTTTACTTTGTGAACCGATTTTAGTTCTTTATCATCCACTTCTTTATCGTTAAGAATAATATCAAACAATTTAAGATAAGAATTATCTGATTCAGCCACATGTCTTTTAGCGAAAAGGCGAAAATACCTTAACTCATGAGAGTCCAGAGAACGAATGGTATAATATAATTCTTCAGGCTTTTTCATCTTTTATCTGAAGGAAAAAATTTACAAGTCCATTGAAAAGATTGTTTTACCGAAATAAAACTGAAATTAAGTTTATCAATAATTTTTTTACTGCTGTAATCTACTTTCTCAAATCCGCTCTTAACAAATTCTTTTGCAAGGCGCGGCTTTTTACCATTAAAAATACACATGATCCTTTCTGCCCTGTACCCAAGTCTGAAAATAAATTTTGATATTTTAATTCCGGGCTCTTTATTACCAAATTCCAGTTGCGGAAGCGTAAGAATTTCTTTAAACCAAAGGTTTTCAGAATTCAGAATAAACCGTTCTCCGAAAATATTTTTTTCCATTAAGGAGATCATCACTTTCACCACATCTCTTACATCTACAAGGCCCGTTCCGCCCGGAGAATAAAACTTAATTCCCTTTTTTGCGTTTGAAATGAGCATTCCGCTGCTTTGGTTCCAGCAACCTGGCCCAATAATGAGTGAGGGATTCACAACCACTACATTCAATCCTTCTTCCATTCCTCTCCACACCTCACGCTCTGCGCCGTATTTACTAATTGAATAATTGGTATGCATGGGCGAAGATTTCCACACCACTTTTTCAGTGACCACATCATTTTTATCTGGTTGTGATAAAGCGGCAATAGAACTTACATGGCAGAATTTGCCTACGTTGAAGTCAACCGCAAGATTCACCATATTTGCTGTACCTTCAATATTGATCTTAAAAAGATTATGCTCGTCCTTTCTCTCGAATGAAACAAGCGCTGCGCAATGATAGATCTCTGTTACCGCATGTTTTTTCATTATTTCCTGCAAAGAAAAATAATCGAGTATGTCTCCTTCTTCCCACACAATATTTTCAAACAGTTTTTCTTCATTATAAAATGAAAATATTTCTTTTGTATTCTGCAAACGGCTGTCTTTTCTCTTAAGACCAATAACATTTTTCCCCTCCTTTAACAGGTGGTAACACAAGTGTGAACCTAAAAGTCCGGAAGCGCCTGTTACAAGTATCATTACTGTTGAAAAAATAAAATTACTAACCTGATAGAAAATGCCGCAATAAAAAAACCGCCAAGAAAGCCCAGATATACTTGTTGAGGAGAATGTTTTTTAAGATACAACCTTGCAAAACAGGAACAGGCGGCAACAAAAAAAGCGAGACAGATCCACAATAACATACTGTGCTGTTCTACCCAAGAATAAGAAAACATGGCTGCTGCAAACCCCCCTGCCCCTATTGCGTGTGCAGAAATTTTCCATTTTAAATTTACGATCAGGGTAAAAAGAATAAGTAAAAAACCTGTTGCCACCAACGCCTTAAAAAAATCGGGCAGATCAGAATTATAGATCAGGTAAAAAAGTCCGCCATAATAAACAAGACCGATGGTATAAGGCATTGTTCTTTCCTTCCGGTCTTCCATTTGCAGGTTTGTAATGTAACCAAAACGCTGAAGGATCAGTACATTTATAACCGGCAAAATTCCTGTAAAGAAAAAGAACGTGCCGGTAAAAACTAATTTCTTTGCAGAATCCTCAAGGCGAAGGTCTCTGTTCACAAAAAACAGAATAATAAAAACCAGCCAGGTTGGCAAAAGAGAAGGATGAAAAATTATAGAAAATATATTTGCAGTTGCCTTCATTTAAAAACGGTCAAAAAGTTTCAGGAATTCTTCTTTTTTTCTGACAGAAACATCGATCAGTTTATCATCAGACATCTGCACCTGGCTGTCAGAACGAAGGAATTTTTTTATATAATTTAAATTGATGAGCCAGGATTTATGGCAACGAAAAAAATGTGCGGGATTCAATACTTCTTCAAACTCTTTTAAATTTTTGGTTGAAAGTATGCTTTCATTCTTACCGGTATACACCAGGGTATAATTTACAGAAGCTTCGCAATAAAGGATCTCATTCGATTCAACAAAAGAATATCCTTCTGTACTTGGAATGGCGATCTTGGAAAAAGATTGTTCTTTGCTTCCAAGATTTTCAAGCAGTACTTCAATTTTCTTTTGCGTACCTGTTAGTTGTTTTCTTTCTTCAAATTTCTCTACAGCAGCCAGCAATTCTTTTGGATTAATTGGTTTCAGTAAATATTCAATGCAGGATTTTTTAATGGCTTTCAGGGCATACTTTTCATGCGCGGTAGTAAAGATAACTCCAAAATCAGGCAACGGAAAAATTTCAAACAGCCTGAAACTTAATTCGCCCTTCAGTTCCACATCTAAAAAAACAAGTTCGGGTTTATGTTTCCTGATCAGATCTGCGGCTGTATCAACCGACTCTGCACAACCAATAATTTGCACATGCGGACAACAGGCAGACAAAAGAGATTGCAACAGATCTGCATTCTCCTTTTCATCATCCACTATCAGTGCTTTTACCATTGCCTAAAATTACAAATTATTGAGCAATGAAAGCGTATGTAATTCTATTTTCTACTCATTATTAAACCAAATTTTTAACCAGTATTAAAGGGAATAAAACAGTAACGCATGTTCCGGTTGAATTGTCGTTACTATCTGTAAGGTCAGCAATTGCTAAAGGATTCAACGGTCTTTTTTCCGCAAAATCCCAATAGAGCCTGATCCTGTTTTGAATGATCTCAATTGCCTTTGATTTGTGTGTTGATCGTTTTTTTTCCGCATTAATAGCGGCTGCTTTCCTTCCAATACCGTTATCAGAAATTTCGCATTTTAAGCAATCAATTCCATCTGAAGAAAATAAAGAAAATAATACTCTGATCTTCCCTCCGTTGATTTTAGGAAGCAATCCGTGGTTAATACTGTTTTCCAGAAAGGGCTGAATGATCATTGGTGGTATAAGCAGCGACTCCGAATCCAGGCCTTTGTCAATTTCAAAATCAAATTCAAAATAATTACTGAACCGCAGCATTTCAATATCAAGGTAGCTTTTTAAGAACCGCATCTCTTTGGCGAGAGAAAGTCCGTTGATTCCTGTATTTTGAAAATGCATCTTCATCAGGTCTTCCAGCAGATTCAGGCGCTGCACCAATTCTTCCTTTTTTCCGCTTACTACCAGGTGCTGAATTCCGTTTAGAGAATTAAAAATGAAATGCGGACTCATTTGCGTTTCATACCTTGCCAGTAAAAAATGATTTTCTCTGATCACTCCTTGTTGCTGTTCAATTAATTTTTCCTGCTCTGCGAGTACACGATTTACTTTTTTTGTTTTCGTCAGGAATAAATAAGTAACAGAAAGTATAAGAAGTAAGACAGCAAATAAAAAAAGTCCGCGGTTAACCTGTCTGTTAGCCGAAAATAAATTTTTGGTTTTTAAAAAATTTGAAACGCGCGAAGAAGTGATCTCCTGTTCTTTTTGTTTCAAATCGTACACAGCCTGCATTTCCGCGATCTTTTTGTTGTTATCAAGCGTTACTAAAGAATCCTTGAGACTGCTAAAAGAAGAAAGATAGTCATAGGCCTTTTTGAAATTCTTTTTTCTTGCACTTAGTTCTGCGAGGTTCTGAAATATTTCAGAAACATTTTGGGGGTGATGATTTTTCTGAGAGAGCTGCAAAGCCTTCGTAAGAAATTTTTCTGATCTCTCCACATCGTTCATTGATAAATAAGCAGCGCCCAGGTTAATATAAACCCCGGCTTCAAAATCACTTCCCGGAAAAGTTTTTTGAATCAGTTTTACCGCTTCATTAAAAAAACCGATTGCCTTTTCAGGATCTCCGTTCTGAGAATAAAACAAACCATAGCCATTATTGATGGCGTACAGTGCATTTGGATTTCCGGATTCCTTTGCAATTTTAAATCCTATACTGAGATACTTTAAAACACTGTCGCTGTTTTTTTTCTTTAAATAAACAGAAGCAATACTATTGCAGATATACACCTGCTGAATTTTATCGTTTATTAAATTCCCAAGATCAAAAGCTTTACGGTAATTTACCAATGCAGGCGCATCGTTGCCAAGATCTTCGTAACAACGGCCTATTCTTGTAAGCGCAATCATCTGTTTTTTTGTATCGCCCGTTTCTGTTGCATACCCCAGCATCTTAAAATAATCCTGTATGGCAC
>JACMLS010000894.1 GCA_014379485.1 Bacteroidia bacterium
CCTCAAAAAAGATTTGAACTTAGAGTTATTATAACTAATGTTACGCACAAGTTTTGGAAGTTTGTAAACCTGTCGGATTTGGTAAGTTTAAATTAACTTCTGAAACAGAGAAGCCTTTTTACTTTTCTTTTGTGTGCACAAAAAGAAAAGTAACAAAAGAAAAGGCAGCAACACCAAAGACAAACCCAGTTTATCAGTTTTCTTATCTCATGCGTATAGATTTCGGGTTTGTCCACGCTGGCGTTGCATCCCTACCCACAAATCTTAGTAGAATCTATTTTGTTACTAATACGTCTAAAAATCTAATGTTGCGTAGTATCAGTTACTACAAATTTGCTTCCAGAACGGTCAGGTTTCAGGTTTGCTTGCCCAAACAGAGGGAAAATTTACGGAAAATAGTAATTCTCAATTCTGAGATGTCCCCTCCTACCGGATTGGTGCTTTTTTATAAAGCTTTAAAAACTTGTAAGTTCATAAGGTATATCCACAAGCTGGTACTGGAATACACCGCTATCTGAAACCTTTAAGTTGAGCAAACCTTTGGTTACCTTGGTTGTACCCACTTTCAGCTGTTCTTTTATTGTGTAACTTCCGGCGGTTTGGTAAACTTTCCAATCCTGTTCATGTACCATACCTATCTGTGAATAATAGGGAATGCCAATGTATTTTTCAAACTTAATGATATTTTCAAGGGTATTTTCGGTGAATGTGTACGTGCCAAGAGGTACATCACCAAAATTGTCGTTGTTCATAAAACTAATTTTAAAACCATTATCAGCATAAAAGGCACTGGTGAAACGGTTAGGCACAACCGGATTTGTTTGAATACGTGCAGAGGTAATACTGGTTAAAAACTGCAAATTGTCTGTCGAAAAACTCAGTTTACTGAGAGCATCAATTGAGCAATTACTTGTTTTTACATCTTTTATCTCAACTTTACCCTTCATGTATTTTCTTGCTTGGGGAATATCTAATTTGTCTATACGCCTGTTTTCTTCCATGACTTCTCCCTCAAACTCAAAATAAAGATATTTGGAAGCAGCATCGTACTTAAAATTAGTAACAGAAAAGATACTTCTCGGGTTGAAAGTGGGCGTAGCTAAGACTTCAATTACACCACTGATTTCTGGATAAACATCAATACTTGCTTGGGTCAAAGCCCCGGTTTTCTTAAGATGAAAACTTATTCTGAATTTTCTTTTTTCAGCATTAACAAACGAAGCTGATACAAACACGGATTCACAATTTTCGTTGGAAGAAACTACTTCATCCACAAGCATATAACTTTGGTTATCAACTGTCAATTCTACCAACTTTGTGAAGGAAACGTTCACTTCATCTTCTTTGCAGGCAATCAGTAAAAAAACGAGCAGAAAGAAAATCAGATTTTTCATTAAAGTATTTTTTAGTCATTTTGGGCTAGATTTTTGAAACTAAGCCTGTTTAAACTTTTATAACCAGCTTCACTTATTGCAACTTTGCGATACTTTTCATCAGAAAATTTGGTTAAGTATTTTCTTATCGGATTTCCGGTAGCGTATTTTTCTTACCGGAAATCCGATAGCTTTTTTCCATTATCGGAAATCCGATAGCTTTTTTCTATTATCGGAAATCCAATAGCTTTTTTCCATTATCGGAAATCCGGTAGCTTTTTTTCTTTACCGGAAATCCGGTAGCATGAAATCGAAAAGCGTATAAGTTTTA
>JACMLS010000895.1 GCA_014379485.1 Bacteroidia bacterium
CAATTATAAATACATGTATTGGACCATGGAGCAACAACTGGCGCACCATACTGTAAATGGTTGTAACATGAATGTGGGCGATTTGCTTGCAAGCGGAACAATTTCTGGTCCTGAACCATCAGAATTTGGTTCTATGATGGAACTTACCTGGCGCGGCAGCAAACCTATTACAATGAAAGATGGTTCTGAACGTAAATTTATTAATGACAACGATACGGTAATTATGAAAGGCTGGTGTGAGAAAGATGGAATACGGATTGGATTTGGAGAATGCCGGGCAAAGGTGCTTCCTGCTATTTGATACTCAGGCTAACAAAAGAGGAATCAAATAAACGCAGGTACATAAGAAATTGACGCCAACTATGGAAAGGAAAAAGTGCCAGAATCTGCTGAGATAAAAAAATATTAAAAACAGCAAAGCTGCCCATAAAACCCATAGTAAAACACAAAAGGCATTTCATAAAAAATGATTTTAAGTACTTATGGGTTATAGATAATTAAAAGCAGTATGCAGGAAACAAGATTCCACAAAAACACAGAAAGAACAAGGGCCCAAACAGGCCATACAGAAACAAACAAAAACAGAACAAGAAAAACACCTGCCACCCATAAAAGACCGTTAACAATACCCATGACCCAACCTGTATCGCAAACAACATTCATAAGCGGAGGACAGATCAATACAATAAGCAGCAAAGCAAGGCCAAGCGCAGCACCAAAATCAGGGTGCTTTACCAATTCTTTTTCTTTTACATTAAAGTGCAATTCCTGCGAATGCGAAACAAGTTCACTCAAAAAAACTTTTTGGGGGTTCTTAATTCCCAAGGGAAAGGATTTTGATTTCACAACAACATAATTTTTTTTGCTTGCTTTTTCTTTAACCGATTTTTTAGTTAGTACCTTCTGAAAAAAAAATGCGGCAGAGTCTGAAACAACCTTGGCTTCTCTTTTCGTAATAAGAAAACCTATCTTTTTTTTAACGTGAGATTTACCAGTTATCGCTTGTGAATTTCTTCTCTCAACAAAAAAGCCTTTCATGTAATGGCGTTTACTAATGGAGCAAGAAGCTGTAATCAAAACAATAAACAGCAGGAAAACATTTTTCATTTGAAACAGCAGGCTATTTTTCACTCCTCTCAATCAAAAACTCATAATAACAATTTCCCTTAACCGGAAATTTCACTTTTGCATCTATGTCATCAGAAAAATCCTTGATCAATAAAAGTCCCAGTGTTTCGTCTTTTGAGTTTTTCTCAAAATCAAAACCCACGCCATTATCGCCAATTTTTAGCCACATGTGTTGCTGATCTGTTTCTTTAAAGCAAATGAGAAATTCATAAGTCTTTGTAACCGGAAACGAATATTTTACAGAATTTAAAAAGATCTCTGTAACAATAAGCCCAAGGTGTATTGCTGTTTTTGAAGGAAGGTAACAAGCAGCATTACTGATTTCCATTCTGATAGACGGTGCCATTTCTGGTTGCGAACGACTGAATTCTGCCGTAAGTTCTTTTAAATAATCAGAAAGATTTACACTTGTATAATTCTGACTTTGGTACAACAGGTCCTGAATTTTGAGCATAGAAAAAATCCGTTGCTCAAACTCTTCAAGCAATTGCTTTGGATTTAAAATTTTGCCCTGCGATTTACTAAGTCGTAATAAACTGATGAGTATTGCAAAATTGTTTTTTACACGGTGGTTAATTTCTTTTATTAAAAGATCTTTTTCGTGCAGGGCTTCATCTAATTTAGTCTGTGCAGCTCTTCTATACCTGGCCTCGAGGTTTGATGCAAAGATCAACGACATACTGTAAGCAAAAGTTTGTTCTTTCTCATTAAAAACACGTTCCTTCGCTCCTGTTTTTTCAAAACACATTACACCAACCAACTCGCCTGCAATTCTCAGTGGAATATCCATTAATGAAATAATACCAAGTGGCTTTGAATAGTGTTCTGAAAATTCAACCGTTGCCGGATGTGTAAAAATATTCTCTGCAAGGATCAAAGGGTTTTCATTTAAAGCTTTAAAATAACGCGGAAATTCCCTTTGAGACAGTACGGTATCTTTCGCGAATTTTTTTGTGCGGATATCATATTCTCCCATTGAGATGATGGCGTTTCTTTCCTGGTTAAAGAGCCAGGCGCTAACGCGTTCAATATGCAAGGCTGCAACAATGCGCTCTGCCACAACCAGCATAAGTTTATCAATATCATTACGGTCAAGCAAATGAATTTTAGAAACATTATCAATTTCTTCAAGAAGATTTATGCTCTTGTCGTACATGGTAAAATGGCAAATCAGAAATTACATATTAAATGTATGATTATTTTTGGAAGCAGCAATATCTTTTTTGAAAAATGAAACTCTATTTATTGCTCTCAACTCCCGAAATATTAGTGTCGCATTAAAATCGGATGCTACAAACCTATTGCAGTTTTAGCGTTTCTGCGTTTTCTTTTACTTTTTTCCTTAACGAAAAAAGTAACAAAAAAGTCAAGACTTCTTTTTATTTTTTGGTAAAACTAGCATTGGTTTTTCTCCGCAAAATACGAGCCGCTTTCCTGTTGTATAGTTTGAGGTTGGCGCTCGCGTATTTCTTACTCAAAAGCCTATCGCGCAAAACCAATACTCATTTTACCTTTCCGCCGGAGGTTACATCGAAAGGGACAAAAAATAAAAAAAGGTCAAAAGAAATAATCAAAAAATTACGCTTAAGTATAAATGATCTTACTCACCACAAGGTCTGATGCCCCGGCAGAATTTTTTACAAAGGCGGCGGCTTTTTCTGATACGGAATTTAGTTTTTCAGGATCGTTTAAAAGCGATTTTAGTTCGATAAACAATTCATTTTCATTTTTTATAGAAAATGCGGCGCCTTTAGAGATCATCAGATCTGCTTCGTTAAACTTATAATAATTAGGGCCAAAAAGTACAGGCATACCATAAACAGCGGCTTCCAGTATATTGTGTATACCGTCGCTAAAACCTCCGCCTATAAATGCAATCTGACCGTAACGG
>JACMLS010000896.1 GCA_014379485.1 Bacteroidia bacterium
AAGTGAATTTCAGAACAAAATAATCATGCTGATGAGGCAGAATATTCGGGTCACTTTCTTTTCCATAAACAGCTTCTTCTTTTCCGTCAGTATACCATTTGTATGTTGCAATACCACCGTCTTTTTCTATCTGCAAAAATTTCAGTTTTTTGGTAACCAGTCCTCCGCTGTAATAAATGGCACGGTAATCCCGGCCTTTTATTCCGTAAGCTTTTACGTTTTCTGGTGAGTACTTGGCAACAGGTTTCTTATCGCCCTGCTGGCCATAAAAAATACACTCGTCCTGGTTGTCGTACAAATTCCGGTACTCGATCCACCCTTTTGTAGTGTCTTTACTGTCTTTGTAAATCACATAACCTTCATAACGTGCACCTTTAGACCAGCCGCTCCAATCAGTTGTAATCTGTGCGAAAGCTGAACCCGCAAGCGCAAAAAAAATTGCAGTCAATAAACTATTTTTTTTCATTTTTTTTTTATTTAACGTGAAATTAGCATAAATATCAGAGCAAGAATGATAATACTGCACAATAGGTGTTAATACGGTGTTGGAATGAGCAAAAAAAGAAAGAGGGCGTTATTCTATAGTTGCACTAAGGCCTTTGCGCAAAAGTTCTGTGCAAATGGGTTCTAATTTTTCAAAAGAGCCTTCTTTAACAGAGCATTTACCAGTGTAATGTACAAGGTAAGCACATTGTTCTGCCTGAATGGGGTCGTGCCCGCAATAATCAACCAGTGTTTCAATCACAAAATCAAAAGTATTCACATCATCATTATACAAAATAAGCTGAAACTTTTTTTCTGTTTCTTCCAGAACTAAAACTTCTTCTTCGTGTAATGGTTTATGGTTTTGCCTGATCATAGTGCAAATTTAAGGAAAAAATAAAAAGGGGACAATAGGGGGAGTGAATAGGCAATCGGGGGCGCTCTCCCTATTCACTTTTGCCTGTTCCCTATTGCCCTTTCACGCTATTTTATCTACCTTCCCATCCTTAAAATTTTCAGAATTATGGAATACAGGCGTTTAGGAAAAAGCGGTTTACAGGTTTCGGCCCTTTCATTTGGTTCGTGGGTAACTTTTGGCAGCCAGGTAGGCGATGATGTGGCAGAGAATTGTATGAAACTTGCTTATGACAACGGTGTTAATTTTTTTGACAATGCAGAAGCGTATGCAAGCGGAAACGCAGAAATTGTGATGGGAAAGATCCTGAAAAAAATGGGTTGGAACCGATCTACTTTTGTTGTATCGAGTAAAGTTTATTGGGGAGGAAAACTTCCGAACCAGATTGGTCTGAGCAAAAAACACGTGGTGGAATGTTGTAACAATGCGCTTATAAGAATGCAGGTAGATTATTTAGATCTTTTCTTTTGCCACAGGCCCGATAAAAATACGCCCATGGAAGAAACCGTGCGTGCAATGAATAATCTTATTACGCAAGGCAAAATTTTGTATTGGGGAACCAGTGAGTGGAGTGCGCAGGAAATAATGGAAGCTTACTCAGTTGCAAGACAGTTTAATTTAGTGCCGCCTACAATGGAGCAACCACAATACAATTTGTTTTTCAGAGACAGGGTAGAGGTAGAGTATCATAAATTATATTCTGAAATTGGCTTGGGAACAACTGTTTGGTCGCCATTGGCAAGCGGTTTACTTACCGGAAAATATATTGATGTGTTGCCAACAGATACAAGAATTGACAGGCCGGGAATGGAGTGGCTTAAAAATTTAATTGCCGGTGAGGAGAATAAATGGAAACACGAAAAAGTAAAAAGGCTTAAAAATATTTCTAACGACCTGGGCGTTTCACTGGCTGATTTTTGTATTGCATGGACCTTGAAAAATCCGCACGTTAGCACTGCAATTTTAGGAGCATCAAAACTTGAACAGTTAAAAGAAACCATTAAATCTCTTGATGTGTTGCCTTTAATGACCACAGAAATAATGGAACGGGTAGAAGGCATAATGGAGAATAAACCAAAAATGCCGGCGTATTAATTTGCATGCGATGAAGGATTTTTTTAAAGAGCTGAAAGTTGTAGAAATTGCTTCTGTTCTTGCAGGCCCCGCTACAGGGCTTTTTTTTGCAGAGCTGGGGGCAAAAGTGATAAAGATAGAGAATAATAAAACCGGTGGAGACGTTACCCGCTCCTGGAAACTTGCAAGCGAAGATTCGAACGACCCCCATTCAGCTTATTACTATTCTGTAAATCTTCTCAAAGAAGTTGTTTTCGCAGATTTTTCTGTCTCTCAGGATTTAAAAATGGTGCTTGGCTTAATCAAGGATTCAGATATTGTAATTGTTAATTTTAAAAAAGGAGACGATAAAAAATTCGGACTGGATCATAAAACACTTTCTGCCCTTAATAAAGGAATCATTTATGCTTCAATAAGCGGATTTGGAAATGAAGATGAGCGCCTGGCTTACGATCTGATTTTACAGGCAGAATCTGGTTTTATGAGCATGAATGGTACCCCCGAAAGCGGACCCTTAAAAATGCCGGTAGCGCTCATAGATCTTATGGCTGCTCACCAGTTAAAAGAAGGAATTTTACTGGCTCTTTTGCACAAAATGAAAACCGGAATCGGGGCTCGTGTAAGCGTTTCTCTTTATGATGCGGCTCGTGCCTCTCTAGCCAACCAGGCTTCTAACTGGTTAAATGCCGGTTTTTTGCCCGGTTTACAAGGTTCGCTTCACCCAAACATAGCTCCTTATGGCGAGATTTTTTTGTCCTCAGATAATTGTGCTTTAACTTTTGCAATCGGAAACGATAAACAGTTTTTTTCTTTATGCGATCTTTTGCAAAAACCAGAACTCAAAGAAGCAGAAAGCTTTCACTCAAACAAAAAAAGAGTTGAGAACAGACTAAAATTAAAAAAAATATTAAGCGCTGGAATTAAGCTATTTACGATAGATTACCTGCGCCAAAATTCAATTAAAAACCAAATCCCTTTTGCCGAAATTAAAAAACTCGATAAGGTTTTGGATGGCAGTTGCAGCGAAGAATTGTTTATTCAAAAAAAAATCGGCGAAAAAAACATTCGTACTGTAAAATCCTTTATTGCTACGTTGAATATTAACAATTAATCGTTGAAAAGGCTGTTGAAAAGTTCGTTTAATTAACCTTAAAATCATAACTTTGCCTAATTCTAAAAGTTATGCGTAAAGGCCTGAATATTATACTCCTCCTGTTGATTTCCTGTTCCATTTTCGTGGCGCAGCGTAAGAAACCCAAGTTTGAGTATATTGCAGGTATTGGCACCACATCTTTTCTGGGAGATTTGGGTGGTGCAAACGCTGTAGGAACCCATTTTATTAAGGATCTTGATTTCGCCTCCACCCGCCCTTTACTTGTTGCAGGTGTCAGAATCAAGCGTCATCCGATTTTTGGATTTAAAAGTATGCTGAGCATTGGGATGTTAAGAGGAGATGATAAATGGACAAAAGACCCTTTCAGAAATAACCGGAATTTAAATTTCAGAGCTCCCATTGTTGAACTTTCTGCTCAGGCAGAATTTTATTTTGTAAGAGAGCGAATACCCAAACTTTACAGTTTTAAATCAGTAGGCAAGAAAAAGAAAAACATTGCGGCTTATGCTTTTTTAGGTGTTGGCGGACTTCTTTTTGTACCCCAGGGAAATTATAACGGAAAATGGTATAGCCTGAGAAAAATGAGTACAGAGGGGCAGGGCCTTGCAAATGGCGCAAAAGCTTACAGCCCTGTAACTATTGTTATTCCCTATGGTTTAGGATTTAAATACGGACTTACCCGCAAATTTTCTGTGGGTGCCGAACTTGGATTGCGTTTTTCATTTTCAGATTATATTGATGATGTGAGCGGAACTTATTACGATAAAAATGCCTTGGCCGCTGCCAAAGGGCAAACCGCTGCCGCCCTTGCAGATCCAAGCCTCGGAGATATTTACGGAGCTACCTCTCCCGCTACAGACGGTACTCCCGCTCAAAGAGGCGATGTGAAAAATAAAGATTCCTACGCCTTTATTCAGTTTTCTGTAGACTATAAAGTTTACAAATCAAAAAAACGCAGAACCCGTTCTAAATTCTGATTTAGCATCACCTGTTTTTATTCTGTAACCAATTTCTTTTTTTTCAGGCTTTACAATTTAAAATTTTGCATAAATTCGTAAACAGATATTGTATTGCGTTTAATTATTAATCAGAATTTTTACAGATGAAAAATTTTTTCTTTTGTTGTTTTCTTTTCCTTTCTTTTTTTGCATTCTCTCAGTCAAACTGGGATACTACCAAATATCTTAAATACAAAGACCGTCTTATTGTTTCAGGTTATTATTCCTATAGAAATTTTGATTACAGCATTACAAGAAACAACCCAACTGTTTTAGATACAATGGCAAAAGCATTACACTATAAGGCAGCGGCAAATAATGTTATAGGTCTTGAGTTTGATTACGATAAAGTTTCTTTTGCTTTTGGAATTAAGTCCTCAGACGCAAACGATTCTACTAAAGGCAAAACAAGTTTTAAAAATTTTGCTTTTTCATTTGGAGGTAATAAATGGATCATAGAAGCCAGCTACAGAAATTACAAAGGTTTTTATGACCAGAACACTGCTACCTATGATACAACAATGAAAACCACTCACAATTATTTTCAAATTCCTTCTATGCAGGTAAAGCAGGCAAAAGTAAAATTCATGTATTTTACCAATAATAAAAAGTTTGCTTATAAGGCAGGCTATTCTTACAGTTGCCGCCAAATTAAATCTGCGTTTACCTGGGTTTTAGGAGGCAATTTTTATTACAATGGTTTAACAACAGACTCTTCCTTACTACCAATTCAGGTCAGAAAATCTTATAGTATAGACGCTTATTTAAAGGGCGTAAAAGTATACGGAGCCTCGGCCGGAGCCGGAGCTTCTTTAAACCTTGTTATCTGGAAAACGCTGTTTGCAAACTTTACTTTTGTGTTGTATGGCGAACCTCAGTGGCGCACCTATACGCGTTTAAATGGCCCCAATACGCAGCTTTGTTATTTATCTGCATCAGGAGACGCCCGCCTTGCACTAGGGTTTAACGCAAAAAATTTCTTTTTTATGTTTAACTCTTATAACGATTTTGTTTACCTGAACACTGGCAACTCTCTCATCACCTCTAAATTTATTTCGGGTTCCGTTAGTATTGGCTACAGGTTTAAGGTTAAAACTCCCGGTTTTTACAAAAAA
>JACMLS010000897.1 GCA_014379485.1 Bacteroidia bacterium
GAAAAAATAAAACAAACAGATACCTTAACATTTGGCGAACTTAAGAAAAAAACGATCAATAGTTCACAAATAATCATTCCATCATCCTGAGCGCCTGTTTCACAAACTCCTGATTTTCCCAATCGGGCGCCCCCACTTTTTCATAAACCGTTTTGCCCTTTGTGCTTATGAGATAAACGACGGGGATAGATGCCACTCCTATTTCTGAGAATTGTTTAGTGATCCGGTAAAAACGAAAAGGATAATTGTGTTTCTCTTTAAACGCAACTAATTTCTCCGGACTCTCATCGGTAATAACTACAATTTCCACATCCTTTAACTTATCACTTTTTAATTCATTCAGTTGTTTCATTTCAATCAAACAATCTCTGCACCAGCTGGTAGAATAGGTAACAATAATTTTTTTACCCTTAAGAATCTCAGAAATATTTTTTTCTTGCTTTCCTTCTGCATCAAATATTTCTTTTGAGAACAGTTCTATTTTTGGCGCGACTTTATATTTATTGTAAAAATACAAGCCAACCAATCCTCCTGCCAGGATAACAAACACATAAACTATTTTTTTTTGCATACTTTCTTCTTTTACCCGAACGTTCTTTAACACACAAGCATCGCAAAATTTCTCCATACTGCGAGCAAACTGAAAACCTTAAACTTTTTTAACCAACCCACGCAAAAACTGTAAACTATAAACCGGAAACTTTTCCGTAAAAATACATAGTTTTGCCCTGTGAAAGACAAACCGAAAGGATTCTTAAGAAAACTATGGCGCTTTGTGTGGAAATCAGCCGTGCTGTTTTT
Organism: Bacteroidia bacterium; assembly: GCA_014379485.1. Lineage (GTDB taxonomy): Bacteria > Bacteroidota > Bacteroidia > B-17B0 > Aurantibacillaceae > AM-1111. The sequence continues at coordinate 802 of JACMLS010000897.1, forward strand.
AATTCTATCTCTTGTTTCATCCTTGCTATTTCGTTGGATTCCAATTCCCGTTACTCCATTAATGCTTTGGCGTTGCGTTCAGCAAAAATCAGACGGAAAAGAAATGAAACTTGAAAAAGACTGGGTAGAACTGGATGAGATCTCTCCACATTTACAATTAGCCGTAGTTTGCAGCGAAGACCAGAATTTTCTGAAACATTTTGGTGTGGATTTTGGCGCACTGAAAAAAGCCATGGGAGAAAATGAAAAAAACCAAAAGAAAGGCAAAAAAAGAATCCGCGGCGGAAGCACCATTTCTATGCAAACGTCTAAAAACGTTTTTTTATGGCCCGGAAGAGATATTATACGAAAGGGATTTGAGTTATATTTTACATTTCTGATAGAAATTTTCTGGAGTAAAGAAAGAATAATGGAAGTATACCTGAATGTAATTGAATTTGGCGATGGCATTTATGGGGCAGAAGCAGCATCGCAACATTATTTTCACAAATCAGCTGACAAACTCAGTAAAGAAGAAGCTGCCACGCTCGCGGCCTTACTCCCGAATCCGCGCGTGTACGGAAAAAAAATCGGCGGAAATTATATACAGGCCAGAAAAGTGTGGGTACTTAAACAAATGCGTTTTTGGGGAGGAAAATTAGATTACGATAAAGAATATCCCGAAGAAAAAACCACAACCAAATAGTCCGAAAAAAATTTGACACAGATTTCGCAGATTAGCAGAGATTAAAACGCAGATTGTTTTTTAAAAATCTGTGCCTCAAAATCTGCGAAAATCAGTGATCCCGATAGCTATCGGGACTGTGGCATAATCCTTAAACCCATTTTGGGAAATAAATTCTTTCTTGCCAGTCGCTGCGAAATTCGTAATTTCGTGGTTTACACTCAAAAATCTTCGGCACCAGGCTTATGTGGAAAATCCTTGCAACTTTTACTTTACGTTTTCGCTTAGGCATTATCATTGCAATTGTAGGTCTCACCTGTTTTATGGGCTTTCATGCCCGCAAATGTGAGATCGCTTATACTTACGCAAAACTTTTACCTGAAAATGATTCGGTAAGCATTAACTACGAAAAATTTAAAACAATATTCGGGCAAGACGGTAACGTACTTGTAATAGGCATTGAAAAAACTCCTCTGAACAAACTCGAAAATTTTCAGGCATGGTATGATTTAGGAGAGAATTACAAAAAAGTAAATGGCATACAGGAAGTTCTTTCTATTGCACGCCTCAACGATCTTTCGTTGAACGACACCGTGGGGAAATTTGAATTTAAACCCTTGCTCAAGCAAAGACCTTCTTCTCAAAAAGAACTTGACTCAGTAATGGGGCGAATAAACGATTTAAAGTTTTACGAAGGAAAAGTTTTTCGTGATTCTGCCAATTCAACTTTAATGTTAGTTTATTTTACAAAAACCTCTCTCAACAGCATCAGACGACTTTCAGTTACAGATTCTGTTGTAAATTTTGCAAAAGAGTTTTCTAAAAAAACAGGCATTCCGGTAAGATTTAGCGGACTTCCTTACATACGCACCAACATGGCGCGCAAGATCTCTAATGAAACCGCATTTTTTCTGGGCCTCGCCATTTTAGTTACCGGAATCATACTCTTTATTTTCTTCAGAAATTTTTACGCAGTACTTTTTCCCCTGCTTGTGGTTGTAATGGGCGTTGTTTGTTCTGTGGGAACCATCGTTTTGCTTGGATATAAGATGACTGTGTTAACGGGACTCATTCCCCCTTTAATGATCGTAATAGGAATTCCCAACTGTATTTTATTGCTGAATAAATACCAATCTGAATTTGCAAAACACGGCAACAAGATCCGCGCAATGCACACCGCCATTGAACGCATTTCCGTTTCCTTGTTCTTCGCCAATTTTACCACAAGCATTGGTTTTGCAGTTTTTTGCGCAATAGAAAATAAAATTTTATTTGAATTTGGTCTGGTTGCATCTATTAACGTAATGCTTACTTATCTTTTTTCTTTGTTGCTGGTTCCTATTATCTTCACTTATCTTCCCAACCCAAAAGGAAAACATCTTAAACACCTTGATGGAAAATTCCTGAATAAAATTCTTGGCAAAGTAGATTTCTGGTCTGTACACAGAAGAAAAGCTGTTTACCTTATTGTGATTGTTATTTCTGCAGTTGCCATTTACGGCATTACGCGCATAAAACCTTTGGGTTATGTAGTAGATGATCTTCCAAAAAATGATCCGGTGCTTGACGATATGCATTATTTTGAAGAAAAATATGGCGGAGTTTTACCTTTTGAAATTGCAATTGATACCAAACGCGAAGGAGGAGTTTTTTCTGACAATGCACGGGCGCTTTACCGAATGAACAAAGTGCAGAAACTAATTGCAAAGTATCCGCAGTTTGCAAAACCCGTATCTATTGTTGAGGCCGTAAAATTCTGTTACCAGTCTTATAGAGACGGTGATCCGAGATTTTTCAAGAACCTGCCAAGTGTAACAGAACTAAGAAAAATCGCAGAATATGTTCCCGGTTCAAATGATGAAAATACACCCTGGCAGGTAATAATCAGAGACACCAGTATTAAAGAAATTCACATGTACGTTGCGTTTTCACCTGAGAGGAAAAAATTCTTTCTTGATCCTGAAGCAGGAAATGCCGCTAAATTCCCGGCTGAGTGGGAGGCAGATTCTATTGTAAACGTTTTAACAAGGCTTGCCCCACCAACATCAAATTATGTAATTGAGAAAAGAAAATTCAATGCACTTTCTGCTTTTATTGACTCAGACAGAAGATATACCCGAATGAGTATTCCTGTGCGCGATATTGGAAGTATTGAAATGAAAAAATTAATGGGGGAACTGAAACCAAGAATTGACAGCGCTTTCAACTATAATTATGAAACAAACGAATGGATGCAGGAAAAGGATTTTTACGATGTGCATCTCACCGGATTCAGTTTAATGTTTTTAAAAGGAAATGATTTTTTAATGGATAATTTAAGAGAAAGCGTTTTACTTGCAGTTGCACTTATCGCGCTACTGATGTTCTCTCTGTTTTCTTCGCCAAGAATGATCATTATTTCTATTGTGCCAAGCCTTGTTGCACTTTTAATTACTGCAGGTCTTATGGGACTTGCAAACATTCCGCTAAAACCAAGTACCATTTTAGTGTTCAGTATTGCCTTTGGAATTTCTTCTGATGGAACAATGTACTTTCTCAGTAAATACCGGCACGAGTTAAAACGAAACAAACTTAAAATGTCAGAAGCCGTTTCACTTACCATTCGCGAAACGGGTGTGAGTATGATCTATACCGCCTTTGTTTTATTTTTCGGTTTCGGAATGTTCAGTCTTTCAAGTTTTGGCGGTACCGCTGCTTTAGGAATGCTGATCTCGTTTACACTTTTAGTGGCTTATTGCAGTAACCTGATTCTTCTTTCCCGGCGATTGCGAGCGCAGACGACGCAAGCGTTGTCGACTCCGAATACTTCCCAAGAAACAAAGCCATAGCGGCGGCATTTATTGCGGCATAAGAGAGGCCGGTTTTTTCGAAGATGGAACGATACAGGTCAAACGCCCGATC
>JACMLS010000898.1 GCA_014379485.1 Bacteroidia bacterium
TGGAGTGGCAAAAAGAATTGTTTAACTATCAATTTACTTTTTGGCCGTTCCTATAAAGTATGGTCTTTTTCAGTTTTCCCGATTTTGAATATTCTTTAAACTCTCCTTCTCTTTTTCCGTTAACATAATTTTCTGTTGATTTTATTTGGCCATTGGAGTAATATAAAGTTTTTGGTCCGTCAAAATCTCCTGCTTTAAAATTTAGTTCTTCAAGAATTTTTCCGTTTTCATAATAACTCCATTTTCCAACTCTCTTGTTTTTCATGTATACTCCTTCGCCTGACAAAAGACCTTTATCATCGAAGTACTTAGTATATACACTATCCTTAGTAAAATAAATGTTCTCGCTGCTTTTTATGTCTTTTCCGGATTTATAAGTAATACCTGAAGTTATATTGCCGTTTTTATATACAGACTCAGAAGTAACATTTCCTTTTTCATCAAAGCTTTTGCTTAAACCATTAAACTTATCCTCCCTATATTCTATTTCACCTTCAACCTGTTTTTTCGCATTCCATCTTACGCTTTTCCCTTCGCGCTTTCCTTTTACATAAAATTCTACAGTGCTGTCGCCACTGCTAAGAAAACTATTTCTATCAACCCAAATCCATTTTCCTTCTTTTAAGCCATCTTTATATACGCCCTCACTTATAATTTTCCCGCTTGTATCCGTTTGTAAACTCTTTCCGTTTAATTTTCCATTCTCATAAAAAGCTTCTCCTTTTTTGTTCTCATACCAGTTCTGCCATTTACCGCTTCTTTTGCCATTGTCATACATTCCTTCTTCCATCTTTTCTCCTTTACTGTTCCAGGTAGTCCACAAACCTGTTTCCAAGCCATCCTTTACCATTCCTTTCTTCCACACTTTTCCATTGCTGTGTTTTGATTCATACTCAGCATTCCGTAATGGGTTGAAAGGAATTTTTTCGCCTTCTGTTTCTTTTTTTGAATACAAAAGATTTTCCGGCACTTCCTCTCCGGCAGAATCGTAATATTTCCAATCCGCATTTTTCTTTCCGGCCGTATAAGTACCCTGGCTTTTTATTTTTCCGTTTGGATAGCGTGTGATCCAAAGGCCTTCTTGTTTACGCCTTATTTTACGGCCCTCTTCTTCTATTACACCAGAGGGATATTGTTTTGTATAATATCCATGATCAAATTCACTGTCATATTTATCAAAGTTGCCAATGCGTTTTAATTTTAGTTTCTGGGCTTTACCGTTCACTGTTCTTCCCAATATCATTTCCTGGCCGGTCAGTTTCAAAATAGTCATTACTTCATCTGCAGGGACGTCGCTGTAACTCCAGCTGCTTTTTGCTCCGTTGTAAAACTTTATACTTTTTGCCCCTGGTAGTAATTTCCATTTTCCCCAAACGCTGCTGGCAATAGATTTGTAACCAAAATTGCTATCCGGAAAAAAAGCGAAGTTTCGCAAGTCAGGAAAATCAAGCTCCTTAACAGAATTGTTTTCTATATAGCTATAAGGTTGCCAGCGCCCAATAAGCAGTTCAAGCGTTTTAGATTGCGAAAAACTAAAGACCGGAAATGAAAGAAAAATGATCTTAAGAAAAATTATTTTTGTTTTTTGTTTCATTAATGATGCTGTCCAATTCAAAAAGCTTACCAAAGCGTTCTGGTTATACCCATCTAAAATAAACCTTTTCCTTTATTCTTCAACCAAAAAAATCTGTGCCTTTAATCTGTGCTAATCCGCGATCCCGATAGCTAACGGGACAGCGGCAAAAAGAATCTGCACGCCGTTTTTCTAATGGGGCTGTTTCACCCCAGAATATCTAAACAAAAAAGCCACCTCTCAAGGCAGCTCTTAATTTTTCACAGAAAGTACACAAGCAATTACAATAAATTACCCAATTACATTTACTTACTTCTTCAATCCAAAAAACTCATCGTAAGCAACTTCTTTATTCTCTAATGTAAAAGTAGATTTAAAAAGTACCAACAATTTTCTGTCCATAATATTATCTGCAATTTTTCTTGCTTCGTCTTCTTTAGCGAGAATTGTATGAACCATTTTATCTAATTCTTTTTCGTCAGGGTGTTGGCCGTATTTGCGGTATTGGTCTATTACAAAACGCGCTGTCTCTTCTTTCATTTCTTCTGCGGTAACTTTCAGCTCAAAGTTTCTTGCAACTTTTCCTTCAATCAGTTTCCACTTCATCATTCTGCTCCAGTTCTCGTAATCGTTTTCAATTTGTTCAATGGTAACAGTTTTGTCATTGGCAGTAAGTAGCCAGCGCTTCAAAAATTCATCAGGCAACTGAACATTATTTTCATTCAAAAGTTTTTCCTGCACATCACCAAAGAATTTTTTATCTGCATCTATGCTAAACATAACTGCAAGCTCTTCTCCAATTTTTTTCCTGAAATCTTCTTCTGTGGTTACAACTCCTTCGCCATAAATTTTATCAAACAACTCCTGGTTCATTTCAGCGTCTTCTAAACGAGCAATGTTCTTTACAGTTAATTGTAGATTACAATCAAGTGTTTCTGCAGCTGTTTTATCAACGCCCAAAGAAATATTCATTTCAACAGGTGTTTCATAAAGCTCTTTAATGTTCACTACAACTTTATCTTCTTTCTTCAGTCCGGTAAGTTTTGCTTTTGCAGCATCGTTTTTTAAACGCTCAATTCCTATTGAAGTAGATTTAAAAATTCCGCCCGGTAAAATTGTTCCGTTCTCGTCTAATTGAACAATGTCTAAAAACAACACGTCTTTATCTCCTGCAACTTCCGGATTAATTGGTTTACCGTTATTTTTCCGAACGTCTTTTACATATTTCTCAACCAGTTCATCATCTACTTTAATAACGCTGTAAGGCATTGTGGTAGCAGAAGAAACTTCTACATTTATTTGTGGAGCAAGACCAAGATCAAAAGAAAAAGAAAATTCTTTCTGGTTATCAAGGTCAAGATTATCCTGGTTTGTTTTTGCCAGCGGGTGACCAAGAATTTCTAATTTATTTTCAGAAATATAATTGTTCAGAGACTCGCTCAGCACCTTATTTAATTCTTCTAATAAAATAGATTTACCGTATTTCTTTTTTACAAGACTGTTTGGCACTTTACCTGGTCTAAAGCCCGGCATAGCCACCTGCTGCTGCACTTTTTTTACAGCTTTTTCATACTGGTTATCGTAATCTTCGGGCCCAACTTTAATAGTTACCACCGCGTTCAGTTCGTCAATGTTTTCTTGTTGAATATTCATTTGCTTGTTTTTTCTAATGGGAAACCCTCCCAAAAATGAGGGCACAAAGATAGCCTTTTAGGGGTAAGAATCAATGAAAATCGCATATTTTGGGATGTGAGCTGAAATGTTGTCTAATGGTTGTATAAAATGAAAAACCCCCCAAGCGTTTTGCTAAGGGGGTTTTCCTGCTTTTTGTGTGCGGATGAAGGGACTCGAACCCCCACGCCTTACGGCACCAGATCCTAAGTCTGGCGCGGCTGCCATTACGCCACATCCGCAATTTTCCGCCTTTTGTTAAAACGGAGGGCAAAGATACATTTTTTTTGCACTCAAGCCAATAATTCGTCTAATCTTTCTTCTATAAACGGTTTTGCCTCGTGGTAAAATTGACCTAATTTTAACCGAAATTTATAAATAATGAAGAAAGTACTGAATATTGCCGTGGGTCTGTTTTTGCTTTTTACTGTGGCAATGAATGCGCAGTGTAAAAGTTTCGTGAAGAAAAAATGCCTGCCATCTCTTGCGCCTTATTTAACAAACGGGCAGATCAATACAGCCGTTTTTTCTCCGGGCGACAATGCAGAAATTCCATTGCCTTTTTTCGAAAACACCAGTTACCGTGTAATAGTTTGCAACCAGGAGACTATAGGAAAAGTTAGCTTTAAAGTTATGGATCAAAACAAAAATGTATTGTTTGATAGTTCTGAAAATGGTGATGTTTCTCAATGGGATTTTAAATCTAAAAGCAATCAAAACCTCATTCTTTTTGTTCAGGTTCCCGAGGAAAAAGATAATCATAGTAATTTAATGCACACTGGCTGTGTTTCTGTGATCATTGGTTTTAAAAAGAGCTGATATTTTTTTTTCTTCCAATTTCTTTTTCCACCTTCGTTTAAACATTTCAACTCATTTTTATGTACGGAAATTATCAGGATTTTCTTAAAAAAGAACTTAGTTCTATTGAAGACGCAGGACTTTTTAAAAAAGAAAGAATTATTATTACTCCGCAAGGCGCTGCTGTAAAAGTAAGCGATGGTAAGGAAGTAATTATTTTTTGCGCCAACAATTACCTTGGCCTTTCATCGCACCCAAAAGTAATAGAAGCGGCACATAAAACTTTAGATGAACACGGTTACGGAATGTCATCTGTTCGTTTTATTTGCGGTACGCAGGATATACACAAAGAGCTCGAAGAAAAGATCGCAAAATTTCTTCACACAGAAGATACTATTTTATATGCAGCCTGCTTTGATGCAAACGGCGGTGTGTTCGAACCTTTGTTTGGCGAAGAAGATGCAATTATTTCTGATGAGTTAAATCACGCCTCTATTAATGATTGAGTACGTTTGAGTAAGGCACAACGCTATCGCTATAAAAACTGCGATATGAATGACCTTGAAGAAAAACTAAAAGAATCGCAGGCACAGCGTTTCAGAATAATTGTAACAGACGGAGTTTTTTCTATGGATGGCTTTGTTGCACCTTTAGATAAGATCTGTGACCTTGCAGAAAAATATAATGCCTTGGTAATGGTAGATGAAAGTCATGCAACAGGTTTCATTGGAAAAACAGGCCGCGGTACAGTTGAATTAAAAAATGTTTTGGGTCGCGTAGATATTATTACCGGTACTTTAGGAAAAGCTCTAGGCGGTGCAATGGGCGGATTTACAACAGGCAAAAAAGAAATTATTGAATTGTTGCGCCAGCGTTCGCGCCCGTATTTATTTTCTAATTCTCTTGCGCCTGCAATTGTAGGCGCATCTATTGCAGTGTTTGATATGTTGAGCCAGGCAACCGACCTTCGCGATAAATTAGAGTGGAACATTAATTATTTTAAATCTGAAATTAAAAAAGCGGGACTCGAAATAAAAAACGGTGATTCAGCAATTGTGCCTGTTATGTTATATGACGCAAAAGTGGCGCAGGAATTTGCTACCAGACTATTGGCAGAAGGAATTTATGTGATAGGCTTTTTCTATCCCGTTGTTCCAAAAGGGCAGGCAAGAATTCGCGTACAACTTTCTGCGGCTCATGAAAAAGAGCATATAGACAAAGCGGTTCAGGCGTTCAGAAAAGTTGGGTTGGAAATGGGAATTGTAAAGTAATTCTTCAATCACTCTAAATGCGTAATAAATTTATTCTCAGTTTGTTTTTTGCGCTCCTGGTTTTTTTTAATCCTGCGCAGATCAGTATTGATTCGCTTGAGCAGAGTACAGAAAACCTCACAAAAGATACGGTTGGTTTAATTTATCTCGAACGTCTTTCAGAAAAAATTAAATCGCAAGATCAGGCAGCTTCTCTTTGGCTGGCAGAAAAGGCAGTAGAATTTGCCCGTGCAATCAATAAACCATTTTCTATTGCCGAATCAGGTTTTAATGCAGGGGTAAGAAATACTTCTGCCGGAAACTATGTAAAGGCATCTTTGTACCTGGTAGAAGCAGAAAAAATTGCCGAGGCAAATGATCTGCAACCAACTTTAATGAAAGTTTTTAATAGTCTCGGAAATCTATATGCCATGCAGCAGCAGCAAGGCACTGCAATAATGTATTACAAAAAAGCCGCTAAGATCTGCGAGAAACTTAATCGCAAATCATACGAAGCAGTGATTGTGGGTAACATTGGCAATATTTATTATTTTAAAACAGAGCAGGATAAACGATATCTCGATTCTGCATTAATGTGTTTTCAAAAAGCACTTGCCATTCAAACCATAGAAAAAGACACTTCGCGTATGATTGGAATGCTGAACAATATAGGGCTTGTGTACTGCGATAAAGAAGATTATCCCGCAGCATTAACGGCACTTGATACAGCTTCTAAACTTATTGAATTGTCACATGACCGTCTTGATCTGCTTTATAATCTGCAATACCGCGGAAGAATTGAATTTGAAAAAGAAAATTTTGATAAGGCCGTTGAATTTTATAATAAAAGCCTTAAGATCTCTGTTGAAATGAATGAAGTGCAATTTATAAGCGAAAATCATTTTGCCTTATCGCGCGCTTATGAGGGATTAAAGGATTTTGAAAATGCATATTTTCATTTTAAAACTTACAAAGAATTAAGTGATACTCTTCTTAATTCTGAAAACTTTGAAAAAATTGCGGGCATGCAAAACAAATACGAACAGGAAAAAGAACAGAA
>JACMLS010000899.1 GCA_014379485.1 Bacteroidia bacterium
CAAAGGTTTTAATGATGGGCTTGCACTTACTTTTGATGACGGACCCGATCTTGAAACAACACCAAAGATCCTTGAGATCTTGCGCACTAAAAATGTAAAAGCAACTTTTTTTGTAATCGGAAAAAAAGCAGAACAATTTCCGGAGGTATTAAAAACTATTGATAAAGAAGGACATCTTATTGCAAACCATTCCTATCAGCACAGTTATTTTATCGGCACTTTCGGAACCAAAAAACTAACTGAGGATATTGAAAAGTGTTCTGCGATCATAGAAAAAATTATTGGTAAAAAACCTTTGTTTTTCAGGCCCCCCTTTGGTGTTACCAATCCGCGTTATTTGCGTGCTTTAAAAAAACTTAATCTTGCCTCAATCGGTTGGTCGGGCCGGAGTTTTGATACTGTTAACAAAAGCAAAAACCTGCTTGTAAAAAGAGTAAAAAAATCTTTGAACACTACTGAGATCCTGCTGTTTCATGATACCCAAAAAGTTACCGTAGAAGCCTTGCCCGAAATTATTGAGTATTGTAAAGAAAAGGGCATTAAAATTGTACCTTTGCAGGAGTTGATAAGTTAAGGCCATTATGAAACGGACGGGGTTATTTTTAATTTTTTTCTTTTTGCTCAACATCACCTTTGTTTGTGCGCAGGAAATGAAGGCCCTTGACAGTACTGATAAGTTTGTAACGCGGCTTAGAGAAACGTCAAAAAAAACAAATTCTATTGTTGCAGATTTTACCGAAGAAAAGTTCAGTTCTTATCTGAAAGAGCCTCAAAAATCAAGCGGTGTTTTCTATTACAAAAAAGCAAATAAACTCAGGTGGGAAAAAACAAAACCGCTTAAGTACATTTTTATTTCTAATGGAGACAAGATAAAAATTCAGGAAAACGGAAAAGAAGTAAATGTTTCATCAGCCAAACAGGTGGTGAGTAAAATCAAGGAATTAATGCTGACACTTGTAAACGGTGAATTTAATTCGGGAAAAGTGTTTACACCCTCCTATTTTCAGAGTACGCAGTATTACCACGTAAAATTGATTCCAAAAAATAAAAAACTGGCCAACCTTTACAGTTATATTATGCTCACTTTTACAAAAGATACCTTGCTGCTAAAAGAACTTGCTTTTTACGAAAAAGCCGGCGATAAAAATATTATGACCTTTACCAATTCAAAAACCAACCAGGAAATTGCTGATACGGTTTTTACAAATTTTTGATGTATGCTTATTAATGACCTTTTTGAAATAATAGAAATAAGCCATACCGGAAATAAAATAATTTCGAAGATAAAGCTCAATGCAGCCCATAAAATTTATGGCGGCCATTTTCCCGGTAACCCCATAACACCGGGCGTTGTGCAGATAGAAATTGTAAAAGAAATTCTTGAAAGCGTTTATAAAAAAGAATTAAAGCTCAGTTCCATGTCTCGCTGCAAGTTTTTAAAAATATTAAATCCCAATGAAACACCTTTTGTAACAATTGATATTGCTGTTTCAGAAAACCCCTTGCATGTTTCTGCCAGCGGAACAGAAAACGAAATCATTTACTTTAAACTTTCAGCCGTATTTTCTGATGAGCCTCTCGCAAATTAAAGCTTGCATACTGGTTCCCACCTACAACAACCAAAAGACCCTGAGAAGAGTTCTTGACGGAGTGTTGAACTACAGCGTTAAAGATGATGTGATCGTTATTAACGATGGTTCTACAGACAGCACAGCAGAAATTTTGAAAGAGTACGGAGATAAAATAATTGTGCTCTCACATTCTCCAAATGTTGGAAAAGGTTTTTCGTTAAGAAAAGGATTTAAAGAAGCCATTGCAAGAGGATATGAAAATGCAATTACCATTGATTCTGACGGGCAGCATTTTCCTGAAGACATTCAGAAATTTATTGAACTTGCAACAGAGAATCCTGAAACGCTCATCATGGGTTCGCGCAACATGAAACAAGATGGCGTGCCCGGAAAAAGTTCTTTCGGAAATAAATTTTCTAATTTCTGGTTTAAAATTGAAACAGGTATTACATTGCCCGATACACAAACTGGTTTCAGACTTTATCCATTAAAACCTCTCAAAAAAATAAAACTCTTCACCAAAAAATTTGAAACAGAAATAGAAGTGATCGTAAAAATGGCCTGGAGAAATGTAAAGATCATTCCCATGGACATTAATGTGTTGTACGATCCCAACGAACGTGTTTCGCATTTCAGGCCTTTCCGCGATTTTACACGCATCAGCATTTTAAATACTTTTTTGGTAACACTTACACTTTTATATTATCTGCCAAAAAGAATTACGCTTTACATTATTAAAAAAGGTTTATTCAATCTCATCTGGGAAGAAGCAAAAAAAGATGAAAGCAGCAGCAAGAAAGCACTCTCAATTGGTTTTGGTTTTTTCATTGGCCTTTTACCCATCTGGGGCTTTCAGCTCTTAGTAGGAATTCCGATTGCGCTTTTGTTTCGTATGAACAAAGTACTCTTCATTGGTTCTGCCAACGTAAGCCTTCCACCAATGATTCCATTTATTGTTTTTGTCAGTTATCATATAGGCAGTTATTTTGTTTCAGATTATTTTCTTTTTGCAAGTGTAAAAGATGTTACCTGGCAATCTATTTACATCAACTCAACGCAGTATATTATTGGCGGAATGTTGCTTGCTATTATAGCAGGCTTGTTTACTTTCGCAACTTTTTATTTGCTGTTTTCTGCTGTAAGAATGGTGAAGAAGAAGAGAGCCCCTGCAAACTGAGCGCTCGTCGGGCGTCCCGCGAGCACAATGTCATTAAGTTAAGCTTTTCAATAAGCCTCCGGTCTTTAGCCGGAGGGTTTAATAGAGAAAAGTAAATCGGGCTTTAGCCCAAAATCGTATTTAACTTAATTGCATTCCCGTAAGAATGCAACGGTTTTAAAAAGAATCAGGAGCAATACAATTAAACTAAATTATTTTGGGCTAAAGCCCGGTCTTTTTTTTCACTCTTAGCAGCCGGCTAAAGCCCGGCTGCATAGTAAAGTCTTTCTTAACTTAATGACATTACCCGCGAGACGTCCCGATAGCTATCGGGATCATCTGGCCTCCGGCCACGCGTTAATTGAGTACTGTTGAGAGTATTGTTGTAAAACAATTATAGTTTATTTAATTCTTTGTTTTAAAACCGGTTTCGTGCTTTTCCGCGGGGCCTTTTTTTTATATTCTTAGATGAATTGATTTTTAAAAATAAATAAAAAAGAATATCTTAGTTATCTAAAGTTCTAAAAAAACAAACCGCAATAAACCTCATTGTTATCCAATAGAAAAACGTCGGAAATTATGACAAGTAAAAACGATAATGAAGAGGCCAAGGCAGATGCGCCATGGTTTTCTAAATCTGATCTTTTGTGGGCTACCAGTCCACTGTACAAAACATTATTAGTGGCTTTTGTGCTGCATTCTCTGTTTGAAGAAAGAAGGACTGACAGCCCCCTTATGATCATTATTTATATAACACTCGGGCTTATAGCGCTGGCACAAGTTGTGGGAGTGGTTGTTTTTTTTAGAAAAGTAAAAAATAAATAATGTGGTAATTGTTGAACGGCTGTACGGGCAAAAACAGTTGAGCAATTAAAAAGTTTTAGTGCTGGCAAACTCCCGATAGCTATCGGGATTACCGTTTTAAAAGCCCGGCAGTGCAAAGCCCGAAAACGTTTAGACAGCATTTAAAGCAATACCGTTGTTAACGGCAGATAAGCATTTTATAAATAAACAAACTATGACAG
>JACMLS010000900.1 GCA_014379485.1 Bacteroidia bacterium
ATTGCAAAATTGAAACCTGCTTCCGCAAAAGGCGCTTATTTCAGAAGCGTATGCTTGTCCAGCACTATGAGCCCGGGAATTAAGATTGATTCAAGATCTTTTGCCGGTTGATCAATGACGTTTTAAAAAATTAATCAAATGAAAAAAGAAGATAAAGATAAAATCATAGACAGCCTTGTAGAGAGTTTTAAGTCCTGCAATAATTATTATTTTACAGATATTTCAAATATCACTGTAGAAAAGGCTAATAAGTTAAGAAGAAGCTGTTTCAGCAAAAACGTTAAAATTAAAGTTGCTAAAAATTCGCTCATCAAAAAAGCATTGCAGAAAATAGATGAAAATAATTACAACGATCTTTTCGTTACATTGAAAGGTTCCACAGCAATTATGTTTTCTGAAGCGGCTAATATGCCTGCTAAAGTGATCAAAGAATTCAGAAAAACAAGCGACCGCCCGATTCTGAAAAGCGCATTTATTGATTCTTCCATTTTCACTGGGGATAATCAATTGGATGTATTGTTTGCGTTGAAATCCAAGAACGAGCTTATCGGTGAAATTATCGGCTTATTACAATCGCCTGCACAAAATGTTATTTCTGCTCTTCAGTCTGGAGGAGGTAAAATTGCAGGAATTCTTAAAACACTTGAACAAAGAGGTTCTTAATGCTTCCAACGGAACCTTCGTTATATAAATCAAATTTAATAATCAACAATTAAAACAACAAATAATAAAATGGCAGATTTAAAAGAATTCGCAGAACAATTAGTAGGGCTTACTGTAAAAGAAGTAAGCGAGCTTGCTAAAATTTTGAAAGATGAGTATGGTATTGAGCCTGCAGCAGCAGCTCCTGTTATGATGGCAGGTGGCGGAGCAGGTGGTGGTGCAGCGGCAGCAGAAGAAAAATCAACTTTCGATGTTATTCTGAAAGCAGCCGGTGGTGCTAAGCTGGCAGTGGTTAAGCTGGTAAAAGAAATTTCCGGATTAGGATTGAAAGAAGCCAAAGACCTGGTGGACGCTGCTCCAAAACCTGTTAAAGAAGGTGTTTCAAAAGAAGAAGCAAACTCAATTAAACAGCAATTGGAAGAAGCAGGAGCAGAGGTTGAAGTCAAATAAAAACATTCATCAAACTATTTTTATAGTTCCCGGGTTCCGTCTTTTTGACGGAACCTGAGAGCTATGTCTTTTATTTCCGTCAAAATATGGACGGCTTTGTTCTGATAATTTTGTTTATAAATATTAATTAATTTAAAACTTAATCCATTGGCTGCAATACACAACACATCGCAAAAAATAACTTCCAAAAGGATAAGTTTCGCTTCCAACAAGCAAACTATTAGTTACCCTGATTTTCTGGAGATTCAATTGCAATCTTTCCAGGACTTTTTTCAGTTGGAAACCACTTCTGACAACCGTCACAATGAAGGTTTGTTCAAAGTGTTCAGCGAAAACTTCCCGATTTCAGATTCAAGGAACAATTTCGTTCTTGAATTCCTTGATTATTTTATTGATCCTCCGAGATATTCCTTAGAAGAATGTATCGAAAGAGGATTAACATACAGCGTGCCTTTAAAAGCAAAATTAAAGCTGTACTGTACTGACCCTGAGCATGAGGATTTCGAAACCATCGTTCAGGATGTTTATCTTGGAACGATTCCTTATATGACTCCCAAAGGAACGTTTGTAGTTAACGGGGCAGAACGCGTGGTTGTTTCCCAGTTACATCGTTCACCGGGAGTGTTTTTCGGACAAAGCCGTCATGCTAACGGAACCAAGCTTTATTCAGCGAGAGTCATTCCGTTTAAAGG
>JACMLS010000901.1 GCA_014379485.1 Bacteroidia bacterium
TAAATCAGCGCAACAAAGCTGCCACAGCACTAAGTAATATTGGCTTCGTTTTTTACGACAGGGGCAACCTGAAAGAGGCAGAAAATTATTTCCTGGAAAGTCTTGACTTGTGTAAAAAAATTGATTTTAAAATGGGATGTGCAACTGCACTTAATAATCTGGGCAGCGTGTACCTGAAGCAGCAGAAGACAAATGAGGCGCTTAGTACTTACAAGGAATGCCTGAAAATAGCAGAAGAGATGAAAAATGTTTATGGGATAGCTACCAGTCTTAATAATATTGGGAACACTCTTATTGCGCAGAAAAAATTTGATGAGGCATTTCCTTACATTGAAAAAAGCATTACGCTCAAAGAAAAGGCGGGTATTGCATCGGCACTGGCAGCTTCTTACAACAGCCTCGGAAGAATCAACATAGAAAAAAATCTGCCCCAAAAAGCAATTGATTGTTATGAAAAAGCAATTTTGTACAATAAGGGTTCAGCAGAACTTGAAGCCAAAACCATTTCGCTCATGGGCCTTGCAAAGGCCTGCAAAGCAACGGGTAATTTTAAAAAAAGTGCTGAGTGCCTGTTTCAATACTGTACTTTAAAAGATAGTTTGCTGAGTGCAGAAAAAATCCGTTCAATAGACCTGGCAGAAGGTAAATACCAGAATGAGAAAAAGCAATTACAGATAGATGTACTAAAAAAAGAGGAGTTGTTGCAGAACGAAGAAATAAAAATGAAAAACCAGGAAGTATCGCACCAAACCACCCTGAGAAATACTTTTTTAGCCTGTTTTGCTGTAGTACTTGTATTGGTGTTTTTTGTGTTGAGAGGCAACAGACAAAAGCAAA
The DNA here is from genome assembly GCA_014379485.1 of Bacteroidia bacterium. Lineage (GTDB taxonomy): Bacteria > Bacteroidota > Bacteroidia > B-17B0 > Aurantibacillaceae > AM-1111. Next base: position 838 of record JACMLS010000901.1, read on the forward strand.
AGGCAAATGAAATGATCCGCCTGCAAAAAATAAAGGTGGAAGAAAAACAAAAAGAGATTCTTGACAGTATTTATTACGCAAGAAGAATTCAACGTACACTTATAACATCAGAAAAGTATATCGGCAGAAAGCTGAGAGAGTTGAATCCTTCTGCTCCACATTCCGGGAACAAAAAATAAATTGAAAAATATTGTTTACATAGGAAATAGAAAAAAATCAGGAACGGGATTAACCGTTTTGTTTTTTATTTTGAATGTTGTGGCAGCGAACTCTTTTTACAATACGTTAAACGCTCAAACCACTAAAGGCACGGTTCAGCCATTGCAAACGATTGATTCTCTTTTGGCGGTATTAAAATACGTTGACGAAGACACCAATAAAGTGAACGCTCTTAATTTACTTGCCTGGGAACAACTGAACAAGGCGCAGTATGCTGAGGTTGAAAAGAATATTAAAGAAGCGCTGCAACTTTCAGAAAAACTGAATTTCGCCCTGGGTAAAGCAAAAGCCCTGAATAATTCTGCCCTGCTTATTATGAATACCGGAAATATTGATGATGGAATAAAACAAGGGTTGGAAGCGTTGGCGATCTGTAAAAAATCAGGAAACAAAAAACAGATAGCCAACACTTGCAATACCATAGGTGTTTTATACCGCAACAGTGGCAATCCTGAAAAATCACTCGAATATCATAACGAGGCACTTAAACTGCGCTTGGAGATCGGAGATAAAAAAGGATTGGCAGCTTCTTATACCAGTTTAGGTTTGTTATTGCACTTTCACGGAAAATATGCCGAAGCGTTGAAACATTTGTACGCAGGTCTTAAGATCAGCGAAGAACTCGGAGATAAGCGGGCCTGTGGCAATATTTATAATAACATTGCGCTTGTGTATGATGTGCAGGAGAATTACAGCGAGGCTTTAAAATTTCACACAAAGGCATTAGAAATAAGAACAGAATTGGGAGATAAAGCCTCTATAGCCACCTCGTATAGCAATATCGGCACAATCTTAAGTTCTATGGGAAATAATGAAGAGGCCCTGAAAAATCTTTTTTTGAGTCTTGAATTGCGTAAAGCGATCAATAATGTAAAAGGAATGGCAAGTTCTTATAATAATATTGCCATTGTCTATAAACATTTGGATAAAAATAAAGAGGCGCTTGATAATTATTCAAAAGCACTCACCTTACTGGAAAAGATAGGGGAGAAAGATGCGCTTGCTACCTGCTATACAACAGTTGCACCACTTTATCTTGAATTAAAACGACCTGCTGATGCAAAACGTTATTTACTAAAAGCCCTCGCAATTTCATTGGAGAGTGAAAATGCATACAACGTTATGTTCAGTTTCAAGGGTCTTGCAAAAACAGATAGCGCAGCCGGAGATTTCAAGGAAGCATTTAAGCATTACAAGCTGTATATTCTTTATAAGGATAGTATTGTGAATGAAGAGAACACCAAAAAAACAGTGCAGATGGAGATGCAGTATGATTTCGATAAAAAATCAGCAGCAGATTCAATTAAGAACGTTGAAACAAAAAAGTTTGAAGAGATAAAGCATCAACAGGAGATCTCAAGGCAAAAAACCTTTACATATGGAGGTATTGCAGGTTTTTTAGTAATGATCATTGTGGCCGGAATTTCTTTTATTGCTTTTCGCAATAAGAAAAAAGCGAACATTGAAATTCAGCACCAAAAAGAATTAGTAGAAGAAAAGCAAAAAGAGATACTTGACAGTATTTATTATGCGAGAAGAATTCAGCGTGCTTTGATCACCTCAGAAAAATATATTTACAGGAATTTAAACCGCCTTCGCAAATGAACATTCAGAGAAAAAGCAGCTTGATCACACTATTGTTTTTTATTTCCTGCATTTCTTTTGCACAAAACACGACTATTGATTCATTGCTCTCTCTTATTAAAACAGATAAGGACGATACTTTAAAAGTAACGCACCTTGCAAAACTTTGCGATGAATACAGGGTAAAGGGCGAATATGATAAAGGACTGTTTTATGGAAATGCCGCGCTTGAACTCGGAAGAAAGAGAGGGTTTTCAAAAGGACTTCACAATGCTTATAATAATATCGGCATCATTTATAAAAGCCGTGGAGATTATGATAAGGCGCTCGAACACTATTTTGCATCGCTTAAGATCCGCGAAGAAATGGGAGATAAAAAAAGTATTGCAATTTCTTACAATAACATTGCAATTGTTTACGGAGAAGAAGGCAATAGCAGTAAGGCGCTTGAGTATCATGGAACCGCTCTTAAGATCAGAAAAGAAATAGGAGATAAAAAAGGTATAGCCGGTTCGTATAACAATATGGGTGCAATTTATGCGCAGACGGGCAATTATGACAAAGCACTTGAGAATTATTTTGACGCGTTAAAAATAAACACCGAAATGCAAAACCGGCAATGGATTGCAAATAATTACGGGAACATAGGAGAGATTTATCAGAAACAAGGAGCCTATGAGAAAGCACTTAAAAATTACCTGGTGATATTAAAAATATTTGAAGAGATAGGAGATAAACCCGGCATGGCCATGTGTTATAACAATATAGGAACGGTTTTTTTTAAACAGAATAGAATTCCTGAAGCAAGAGACAAAGCATTAATGAACCTGGAGATCTCAAGAAAAACAGGATCTAAGGAAGATATGAAAGATGGTTATTTATTGTTGTCTCTTTGCGATTCTGTTTCGGGTAAATGGAAAGAAGCTTATGAGCACCAGAAACTTTTTAAACTGTACAGCGATTCTATTTTTAAAGAAGGGAGTTTGAGAAAAGCTGCGGAAATAGATGCAAAACACGAAAGCGAAAAACAGGAAGCACAAATAAAATTGCTTGAAAAAGACAAAGAAAAACAAATCGCCATTACGGCAGAAGAGAACAAAAAACACAAGGTAATTTTATGGTCTGTTATTAGTGGGTTGCTGTTGCTTGTAATATTTTCTGCCTTTATGTTCAATCGCTGGCGGGTTACGCAAAAACAGAAAAAAGTAATTGAAGAGCAGAAATATATTGTGGATGCGCAAAAGAAAATTGTAGAAGATAAGCAGAAAGAGATCCTGGCAAGCATTTATTACGCAAGAAGAATTCAACGCAGTTTGCTTACAAACGAAAAGTACATCGAAAGAATTTTAAAAGCTCTTAAGAAGAATTAAACTTGAAAAAACTTCCAGCCATATTTATTTTTATTTTTCTGAATTGTTTTTCAGCCCTGCTGCCTGCACAAAAAAGTAAAGCAGATTCTTTACTTGCAAAAGTAAATTACGGGCCTCATGATTCGGATAGAGTGAATGCAATGAATGCCCTGGCCTGGATGTTGCGTATAAATGAAAAAAGCAAGGCCAGTCAATACGCATTAAAAGCACTGGCACTTTCTGAAAAAATTAATTTTAAATTGGGTCAGGCCATTGCGCTGAATACGCTGGGCGTAATATCTTATAATAAAGGCAACTCAGATCTGTCTTTGCAATACCACCTGCGTTCATTAAAGATCAGGGAAGAAACAGGCGACAAGAAATTAATTTCCAATGCATGTACAGGTATAGGAAATGTTTATTTAAACCGTGGAGATTATTCAATGGCGCTGCAATTTTATTTCAGATCGCTAAAGCTGGATGAAGAGCTCGGCAGAAAAGGCGGAATAGCAATAAAACTTGGCAACATCGGGATTGCATATAAAGAACAGGGCGATATGGCCAAAGCGCTGGAGTATTATTTTAAAGCACTAAAAATTGACGAAGAACAAAAAAATGAAAGCGGAATTGCGAGGCATCTCTCAAACATCGGTATCATTAACAATAACCAGAAGAAGCATAAAGAAGCGCTTGCTTACCATTTCAGAGCTCTTGCAATAAATGAGAAACTTAACGATAAGAAAGCCATCTCTGCTGTGTTGGGCAACATTGGCAACGTTTATGACGACCAGGCAGACTATGCAAATTCGCTTGCCTATTTTTTGAGAGCATTAAAAATAAAAGAAGAGATTAATGACAGGTACGGGGTTTGTATTTACGAGGAAAATATTGGTGCTGTTTATCTGTACACAAATAAACTGCCTGAAGCGGAGAACTATTTAACCAGGGCGCTTGCATTGTCTGACAGCCTGGTGGCGCTTGATCTGCAAAAGTCAAGTCACTTTTACTTGTATGAACTTTATGAAAGAACTCATTCCTACAAAAAGGCCTACGAACATTATGTGAAATTTGGCCAGGCAAAAGACAGTCTTTTTAACGATGAGAGCGCGCAGGAAATAGTACGCGCAGAAATGAATTTTGAATTCGAGAAAAAAGAAAGTGCGGCAAGAGCAGAGCAACAGAAGAATGCCGGAATTGCAAAAGCAGAAAGTAAAAAACAAAAAATAATAATCGGGTTCTCTGTTTTTGGTCTTCTGATTGGTGCTGTACTTGCTGTATTTATTTTCAGAGCGCTGAAAGTAACCAGGAAACAAAAAAACATTATAGAGCAGCAGAAAAATTTTGTGGATGAAAAGCAAAAAGAAATTCTCGATTCAATACGCTATGCGAGAAGAATACAAACAGCACTCATTACTTCTGAAGCATATATTGATAAGAACCTTAAACGGCTCAAATTAATTAAACTTTAAGCGGGGCAGGGCGCTGCCTCATTTTTTTTCTTAAGTTTGAAAAATGAAAAAGCTTCTGCTTCTACTGTTTCTTTTTCCTCTTTTTTCCTCTGCTCAAAATACATTTGAAGATTCGCTTCTGCTTGCACTTAAGCATGCGCCCGATGATACAACCCGTTGCCACATCCTCAACATCCTTATTGAATCGTCTTACGATGAAAAGAAGTGGCCGGTCTTCAATGATCAAATGATGGAGATAGCAAAAAAAAATTTTAATTCAGATCTTAAGTCAGTTTATCTCAGGTATTATGGAAGTGGAGTTGCCAACAGGGGTTACCTGGCAAAGTTGCACGGGCAAACAGAAGAAGCATTAAAAGATTATGCCGAAGCATTAAAAATATTTACCGGATTAAATGATCCGGTTGGAATAGCCGGGGCGCTAACAAATACCGGAATGGTTTATTTCAAGCAGAGAAAGTATGATCTGGCAATAGAACAGTTTAACAAGGCTCTTGCAATTCAGGAAACTGCAAAGGATAAAAAAGGGCTTTCAAGTACTTGTAATGATCTTGCGGGTCTTTATGTGGATATAGGAAATACGGAACTTGGGTTTAATTATTATTTTAAATCGCTGCAACTTGCAAAAGAAACTAAAGATAAAAAATTACTTGGCCAGACTTATAATAACATTGGAGCGCTTTACAAGAACCTTGGAAATGTAATTGAAGCGTTGAACTTTTATCACCTATCATTAAAGTTGTGCCAGGAGATTGGCGATAAGTACGGACTTGCAGGTTGTGCAAATAATATTGGGCAGATTTATAAAGCACAAAGCGATTATGTAATGGCCCTTGAGTATTTTAATATGGCCTTGAAATTATGCGAAGAAAGCAAAGACAAGGAAGGTGAGCACCATTGCTTAACCAGTATAGGTGCGGTCTACCGCATAAAAGGTGATGTAAGTAAAGCTCTTGAATTTTATTTTAAAGCTATGGCTGTTGCCGAAAAAATAAATGACCAAATGGGTGTAGCTATGGCGTTAAACAACATGGGCGTTGCTTACGATTATCAGAAAGATCCTGACAATGCTATTTCCTGTTTTAAAAAGGCGCTTGCTATACGCGAAAAAATAATGGATAAGGAAGGACAGGCTTATTCGTTGAACAGTCTTGCAAGCGTGTTGATAAGCCGCGAAAAATACGGAGAAGCAGAAACTTATGCTGCAAGAAGTCTCGTGCTGGCTAAGGAACTCGGGTATCCCGATATTATTATGCATGCGGCTGGCAATCTTTCAGTCATTTATAAGAAACAAAATAAGCTAAAAGATGCCTTGACAATGTATGAATTGAAAATACAAATGCGCGACAGTTTGAGCAATGAGCAAACTAAAAAAGCTTCTTTTAAATCTCAATTGAAATATGAGTATGAAAAAAAGACTGCAGCCGACTCTGTGAAAAACGCAGAAACACAAAAAGTAAAAGATGCACTGATTGCCGCACAAACATCAAAACTAAAACAGGAAAAAACCCAGCGTTATGCCCTGGATGGTGGTTTGCTGATTGTAATAGGTTTCCTGATCTTCATTTTTAATCGTTTTCGTGTTACAAGGAAACAAAAGAAAATTATAGAAACGCAAAAGCAACTTACAGATGAAGCATTTGAAAAGCTGCATCAGAAGAACCAGGAGGTAATGGACAGTATTTTTTATGCAAGAAAAATACAGAGAGCGCTGATCACCCCTGAACTGTATATTGAAAGAAGTTTGAAAAGGCTTAAAAATTAAAGATAAAAAAATCTTTTAGAGGGGCTAATTATTAAAAGGTCTTGCCTGCTTAAAAATTATTTTTCTTTTTTTGTCTTCGCCTTCCACCACTTTAAATTCTATGTCCATGGCAAAACTTTTATAATCTTTTTTTCCGGCGAGAGCGTAGAGTTTATAAAAATGCTGCTTTATGCTTTCTAACTGGCGCGTCAATAAAAATAATTCATCGTTGCTCAGTAATGAACCCGCAGGGTTCAGGCTCGAAAAACTGATCCAGTCAGCAGAGCGGTTCTCGAAATAAAAATTGTTTGTGGTATTCATATAAGAAACCACCTGTTCACACACCATATTTGCTTTTGGCGAAACCACAGCCTCCTCTCCTTTCTGAATATTAATTACAAAACCATAAAGAACATTGCGGTAAAGATTTTTTGTAATCGCTACACCATTTATTGCCTCATTGTCAACTGCTTCATGAACCAGTATGCCCATGTAAACCGTTGAGTGATCAAAATTAAAAAAGGCCCTTTCTTTAAAAGCACGGTTACTCCATAAACTGGCCCATACTTTTTTAATTGCATTCTCAATTGATTTTTTTCCGGTATCGCCAAGTATGCCGCTTTTTGATGTGTACAATCCTGCGCCATTAAAATTTCCTTCATCTTCGCAATTAGAAGAGGAACGGAACCTGATCTTTTTATTTCCGAAATTCTTTTTGCAAAGTGCAGTTACTTCATCAATAAATTTTTGTGAAAGTGGATTTTTCCGGATAGCTTTTTCTATTTTTTTTAATCGCTTGTCAAGGATGCTGTCATTATTCAATGCTATACTGTCATTGAGCAATGCGATTATAAGGGGACTGATGTTGTTGTTCTTTAAATGTTCGCAGTAATAGCGAAACGGAATTCCAAAAGCGTTTGCCGGTGTGTTAAGAGATTTTTTTTGATATTTTATTTTTTTCAGTTCGGCCAGATTACACACTTTAGATCCGTAGGCATTTTTATTGCTGTAACTTAACGTGTTCAGGTTAGCAAGTAAAAAGGCAGTAGTGTCTGAACTGATCTTTATTGGTTTGCTTTCTGCTTGTTTACCCGGTCCTTTTCCTTTCGCAGCTCTTATGGACATCTTTTCATCATTCACAGTCAGTTCAACAAATTTATTTTCTAATTTTCTGATGGAATCATTTTCGAAAATTGATTTCATTGCAGCCGAAGGAGTTTTGCGATTATTGGTAAGCAAACAAATATGACTCAGCGGTGTCTGAAATTCATCTGTAATGACTCCTTTACAAACCGGAATTTCATTTGAATTGCCTTTAATGATGAGAATGCACTGGCTGTAGTTTATGTTTTGTTTCAGAGAATCTGCCTGTATAAATTTTAGTATTCCTTTTGTTTTTCCCTGGCAAATTGGCTGATAGCGCTGGTTCCGGAAAAGTTCATCGCTCGTAAGAATTCCAAATTTTTCTGCGATCTCTTTTTTGCGGCTTAAGAGCGCAGTGGAATTCAGTAATATTTTAAAATTATCTTTTTCGTAAAAGGTAGCTCTTAATTTTGCCATTAATTCATCCAGCATTTCAGCCGATGGATTATCAGCAACAGAAAATTGCAGAAAATAGTTTTTTGTATTTATGTTGTAATTAAACGTTGCAAGAATGTACTTTCTGCCTTCATTGATTCCGTAATTTTTTTCATTAAAATCCTCCAGTTCATCCGGATCGTTCAATACATCAAAAGCAAAACGGTAATGCCATTTGTATTTAATCGATTCAAGGTAAAATATTTTTTTTGTAGCCAGTTCATAGATCACTTTTACGCATTCAATTCCCTTAAAATTTTCTGTAAGCGGTAATCCTTTAATAAGATCAAAATCTTTGCGCGATTTCAGTTCTGATAAATGAGTGAGTGATTTAGAAGGAGAAGTTTGAGAAAAAAAAGAAAGCGTAAATCCTTGCAGGAAAAAAAGAAGAAGAAACCTTTTTCGTAAAATCGGCATTTAAAGAAAATTGCTGGTAAGCGGGGATTTTAACTATAAAGATAAAAATTCAACCGGGTTTTTGAGGACGAAACAGATGAAAGGAACGCATAATAACAGAAATTAACAAAGAAATAAACGTTTGTTAATGTGCTATTCCTGCCTGAATTTTCCGTTCACTTCTGTCAAAACCAAAAACGCCTTATTTATTCGGGGCGACAAAATAATTTTATCA
>JACMLS010000902.1 GCA_014379485.1 Bacteroidia bacterium
ACGCAGAATATTTGCGCCTTGCAACCGGCACCTTGCATCATTTTACCAAAGTAGACCGCAACCACTGCAAGCTGCACCGAGCAGAAATGGAAAAATTCCGTAAAATATTTTGTGAGTGGATGAACGAAGTAAAAAATTACGAAAAAATTATGGACGATGAGTGGAACGTTTTCTGATTGGATCACGGGCAATGCTCTGAAGAGAAAATGCAGAAAGAGATTTCGGTTGGATGGAAGGGTGGAAGAATGGAAGTTTGTAAGGGTGGATGCTGTAGAGAATTCCAGATGAATCTCTCTTCAGTGTTCTCTACCCAATCTTCCATTCTTCCATGATTCCAACCATTAATTAATTTCCTATATTTGATTAAACTTTTTAAGCATGAATTGTCCCTCCTGCAATTTCACCTCTCAGCCAGATGCAAGGTACTGCCCTAATTGCGGGCACTCTTTGTGGCTTACAAATGAGATTCCTTCTTCTCTGCAGTCCAAAAAAGTAAATAAACTCCTGATCTTTCTTTGCATATTCATTATCTGCGAAATTTCTTTTTACATGCTGATAAATGTGATTTCTACTTTTTCAAGTTTTGCTATCTGGAAATATTTGAATCCGTTTTTTATCCTTCTTTCACTTTGCTACGGAGCGCTGCCTTTTGTAATTTCCAGATTCTTGCCAAAGAATTCAAGTGCAAGAAAAATTTTCCTGGTACTCGGAATTATTTTCTTTTGTATTAAATTTTTATGGACTATGTATTATGAGGTTTATATTCCCTACTTCAAAGAGAATTTTTATTAATTTAATTATTTCGCCATCTGGTCTCACATCTTAAAGTCTCATATCTCATAACTTTTAATCAATGGAAACCAATTGCCCTAAATGCCAGGCCCCCGCAACAAATCAGTCCAACTACTGTTTTAATTGCGGACTTTTACTGAATCAGAATATAAAAGCTGAAAGTTCCGGTACTGAGAGCAAGTATAAAAAGGTGCTGGTAATAGTTGGCCTGTTTGTTCTTTGCAGTACAGCGTTTGTTTTGTTCACAGAAATTCTGGGCGACCTCTTAGGTTTTGGTATAAGGCGAATGACGAGGCCAATCAGTTGGTTAATTTCTGTTGGAACTGCAGGAATACCTTTGGTAATTTCTCTTGTGCTTCAAAAAAATGTTCCGGTAAAAAAGCTTTTATTTATTGCAGGTATCATTGTGGTGGCCCTTAAGTTTATTTCAATTTTCTGGTCAGTTCTTTTCGGGCACCGCCTTGGGCATAGTATGGCCGGATTTTTTTAATTATTTTTTAGTATGAATTGTCCATTCTGCCAGGCCCCGCTTTTGCCTCAAAGTAATTTCTGCAACGTCTGTGGCAAACCGCAGGGTTCTGTTTTACCTGTGCAGGTTGACAAAGAAAAGAAGCGATACAGAAAATTTATTGTATTTACTGTAGTTTTTCTTATGGGTCAAACTGTTCTTTACTGGCTTCTTGATCTTATTGGATATTTATCGGATTACAGAATAAACGCTTATTCTTCAGTTAAACCGGTTTCTTACCTTATAACAATTTGCTTTTACTCCATTCCACTCATGGCCGCATTTGCCTTTCCAAAAAAATCAGTGCTTAGAATTTTGTTTATTAGTATTGGTTCAGTTTGTCTTGCTCTTAAAATCGCACTTTATATTAAAGATATATTTGTTACTGTAAACTTCTGATTTTTTAAATTATGAATTGCTCTTTCTGTCAGGCTCCGCTTCTTCCGCAAAGTAATTACTGCAGTGCCTGCGGCAAATCTGTTGATATAGCTTTAGTGCATTCAGCAGACAAAGAAAAAAAACGTTATAGGAAGTTTGCCTTTATTGTTGCTGTTTTTTTTGCAGCTTATGTGTTTATTTTTTGGATGGTTGATCTTGTCGGGTATTTTTCGCACGAGCGTATAAATCTCACGAAAGCAATTCCACCGCTTGCTTACCTGATCACATTGTGTTTTTATTCCGTCCCTTTATTTTCGG
>JACMLS010000091.1 GCA_014379485.1 Bacteroidia bacterium
AAAATTAAACACTTACAGCAACAAATAGAAAATGAAAAAAGACAGCTTGAACAAAATAGACAGTATTTTGATAATCTGGTTGAAGAGAATATTTTAATAAAAAATAAACATTACAGCATTGAGAACTTATTTAAAAAATAGTTTGCTTTTCGGAATGCTTTTTAGTTGTTGCATTTATTTTTCGCAGGACAGAACCGTTGATTCGCTTTTCTCGCTTCTCAAAAAAGACAAAGACGATACAAGCAAAGTAAATCATCTTAACAGGCTTTGTATTGAATACACAAACAGCAATAGTTTTGACTCAGCCCTTATTTTTGCGAAGCAGGCAATTGTATTGGGTAATAAATTAAACTACCCGATTGGAATTGCAAGAGCAAACGGATATATGGGCGACGTGTATGAGTACAGTGGCGATTATCCGAAAGCAATTGATCATTACAACAAAGCGTTGAAAATAGCCGAAGACATCAAAAATAAAAGCGAAATAGCCAAGCAAATTTTTAATATTGGAATTGCTTATGCGGACCAGTCAGATTATAAGACAGCCCTTGACTATTATTTACGATCGCTTAAACTGGATGAAGAGACCGGAGATAAAAAAGGAATTTCAACAAGACTTAACGCTATTGGAAACGTTTATGCGGATCTATCAAATTTTCCTAAAGCATTAGATTATTATTTTAAAGCTTTAAAGCTGAACGAAGAAAACGGGAACAAAAAAAATGTGGGGGCGGTTTTGGGAAATATTGGAATTATTTATTTTGATCAGGCAGATTATCCTAAAGCGCTTGATTATTATTCAAGAGCGCTGAAGATAAAAGAAGAGCTGAACGATAAGCCGGGAATTTGTCAGACAGTAGGAAATATTGGTTCTGTATATTATTATAAAGCGGATTATGAAACTACCTTGAATTATTATTTCAGGGCTTTAAAAATTGCCGAAGAAATTGGCGACAGACGTGAAACAGGAAGAATCATAGCAAACATTGGTTCTGTTTATACCGATCAGAAAAATTATTCAAAAGCACTCGAATTTTTGGTAAAGGCGCAGAAGATTGCAGAAGAAGCCGGTGATAAAAGGAGCGAGGCAAACATTCTGAATAACATAGGAAACATTCATCTTATAGAAGGTAAATACAAGAATGCTTTTGATTTTTTTTACCATGGGCTGGCGCTGTCAGATAGTATTGGAGCGCTTAATAATGTAAAAGTCTTTTACCAGAACTTAACACGCCTTTACGAAACATCTACTATGCAATTGCCCGATAGTGTAGGCGGTAAACTTTTAAGTATGGAAAAAATGCGGTTGCGCGCACTGTATTTTCACAAACGCTACATGGAAACAAACGATTCGATTTTTAGTGTTGAGAACGAAAAGGAACTGCTTCGCAAGGAAATGAATTTTGAATTTGAGAAAAAAGAAGTCGCAACAAAAGCAGAGCAAATAAAAAACGAAGAACTTGCAAAAGCAGAAAGCAAAAAACAAAAAATTATTATTATTTCTGTAGTTTGTTGTTTGTTGCTTGTAATTGGTTTTGCAGCGTTTATTTTAAGAGCACTGAGAATTACACGGAAGCAAAAAATTCTTATTGAAAAGCAGAAAAAGCTCGTGGACGAAAAACAAAAGGAGATCCTTGACAGTATTTATTATGCAAGAAGAATTCAGCGTGCTTTGATCACAAATGAAAAATATATTTCAAAAACCTTAAAGCGCCTTATTGGCTAAGGAAAAATGTACACAACAGTTTGCTTGTAATGGGTTTTTTAATTAAGTCATGAAAAAGAAAATAATTGATATAAAGTTTTTTTCCCCATTCAGGCTTTTTCTTGTTGTGTTTGTGCTTATTGATTCAGTTTCGTTTGCAAGCGCTCAGCATAACAAAACGGATTCTCTTCTCTCGCTTCTCAAAAAAGACAAAAACGATACAAACAAGGTAACGCATCTGAATAAACTATGCGTTGAGTATACTAATGCAGGCAATTTTGATACAGCACTTGTTTTTGCAAATCAGGCAATTTTATTGGGCATTAAATCAGGCTTTCGGATCGGTGTTGCAAGAGCCAATGGTTTTATAGGTGATATTTATGAGTATTCAGGCGAATACGCCAAGGCAATGGATCACTATACAAAGGCAATAAAAATTGCTGAAGAGGTTAAGGATAACAGCGAAATATCCCAACAGCTTTTTAATATTGGAATTGCTTATGCAGACCAGGCTCTTTATGAAAAGGCACTTGATTATTATTTAAGATCGCTGAAGCTGGACGAAGAGTTTGGAGATAAAAAAGGTGCATCCAGAAAGCTCAATGCTATTGGGAACGTTTATGCTGATCAATCAAATTTTACAAAGGCACTTGATTATTATTTTAGGGCTTTAAAACTGAATGAGGAAACAGGAAATAAAAAAAGTACAGGGGCAATTCTGGGAAATCTCGGTATTATTTATTTTGACCAGATGGATTATCCAAAAGCACTCGACTATTATGGAAGGGCGCTGAAAATAAAAGAGGAGCTGAACGATAAACCCGGTATTTGCCAGACTACCGGCAACATTGGGTCCGTGTATTATTCAAAGAGAGAATTTGCAATTGCCCTGGATTATTATTTTAAGGCTTTGAAAATAGCAGAAGAAATTGGTGATAAAACTGAGACGGGAAGAGTGATCGCAAACATTGGGTCTGTTTATACTGATCAGAAAGACTATGTAAAGGCGATTGAATTTTTTTTAAAAGCACTGAAAATAGCCGAAGAAACAGGTGATAAAAGAAATCAGGCGAATATTTTGAACAATTTAGGCAAAGTTCATTTTGGAAAAAAAGAATTTAAAGATGCCTGCAATTCCTTTTACCATGGCCTTGCAATTGCTGACAGTATAGGGGCGCTGAACAATGTAAAAGTATTTTATCAGAATCTGACACTGCTTTACGAAACTTCAACCGTGCCTTTGCCTGACAGCACTGGCGGTAAACTTTTAAGTTTAGAAAAAATGCGTTTGCGTGCATTGTATTTTCACAAGCGCTACATGGCAGTGAACGATACACTTTTTAGTGGTGAGAATAAAAAAGAACTCATGCGCAAAGAATTGAATTTTGAATTTGAAAAAAAAGAAGCTGTAACCAACGCAGAACATGAAAAACAAGTTGCTGTTAAAGAAGCCGAAAAAAAACGTCAGCAGATCTTTTTATGGCTAATAGCAGCCGTAGCATTAGCCATAGGAATTATTGCAGTAGTTATTTTGCGGGCATTGCGCATTACCAAAAAACAAAAAGAAGAAATTGAAAGTCAGAAAAAAGAAATTGAACTGAGTCACAAGAAAGTAAACGACAGTATTAACTACGCTCAAAAAATTCAGTATTCTATTTTACCTTCTGACGAAGAAATAAAGAAATCCATTCCTGATTATTTTCTTTTCTTTCAGCCAAAAGATGTAATTAGCGGAGATTTTTATTGGTTTTATCATTTTAACCAATTCAGTTATGTTGCTGTTGCAGATTGCACAGGTCATGGCGTTCCGGGTGCTTTGATGTCAATGACCATTCACTCGCAGTTAAATGAAGTAATGCTGGAAGAAAAATTAACTGACCCCGCAGAGATCCTGCGACGTTTGCATGCTTCGGTATTCAAAACCCTGCAGCAACACAAAGGCGATGAATATTCGCAGGACGGTTGCGACATTTCTCTTTGTGTAATTGATCATAAAAGTAAATTGCTCCATTTTTCGGGTGCGCGCAATCACGCATACTTAACCAATGGAAAAACCATTACTGTTTTAAAAGCAACAGCAAAATCAATCGGAGGTTTATCCATGTTAGGAGAAGCAGAGCCCGAAAGAAAATTCAAATCAGAAACAATTGAATTAAAAGAAGATCTGCTTTTGGTACTCTCAACCGACGGGGTTTTTGATCAGTTGAATAAACAGGATGAGGCATTTGGAAATTCAAGGTTTAAAGATCTGATCACAGCAGCATTCAACCGGCCAATTAATGAAGGAACAGTAAAATTCAGTTCGGTTGTAAATGATTGGAAAAAAGATGTGCATCAGCAAGACGATATGCTTGTAATGGGACTTAAGCTGAATCAGCTTTTGTAGTGTTGAATTTAAAATCAATTTGCCGTTTGACTTTTTTTAGATAAATTAGATGAGCTTAAAAAATTGCGCTTTTGCATCTTCTTCTATGAAAAAACATTTACTCCTTCTCACAATTTCATTTCTCACTTTAAAAAATTTTGTTGCGCAAACAAATGTCTATCATCCTTTTCCCGATTCAAATGCGGTCTGGCATCAGCACGAGCATCCATCAGGTGGGCCGGATAATCATTTTCAATTCGGAATTTTAGGAGATACTGTAATTAACTCACTGGTCTGGCATAAACTTTACCAGGAGCAAAATTGCATTCCTGATCCTGTAATTACAATCTACAATTCTACACTGGTGGGAGCGATCAGGGAAGACAGTTTAAAGCAGGTGTTTTTTTATAATATCAGTTACTGGTCTGTGCCTTTAGATTCCGTTTATAAATTGTATGATTTTTCTAAACAATCTGGCGATACAATTGTTTTTGGTCCCGCTCCTGCTTACAACTCTCCCGCTCTTGTTGTTGATAGTACAGATTCAGTTTTCACATACAACCAATACCGTAAACGTTTTTATTTTACAGATATTAATGGCGGTATGCCCGAAATATGGATTGAAGGAATTGGCAGCAAAAGAAATTTACTTTCAATAATAGATCCATATCCAACCTGCTCCTGTTTGCTTGAACTTTTCTGTTTCAGACAAAACGATACTTCTTTCTATATAAAATCTCCGTTTCTGGATTGTTATGATCTTACTGCGGGCATTGGAGAAAATGAGCAACAAATTAATTCAGCAAACATTTTTCCAAACCCCTTTTCAACAGAAACAACAGTAAGTGCCTCAGAAAATTTAAGCAATGCTACTTTAATAATTTACAATTCGCTGGGACAACAGGTTAAACAACAAAAAAATATTTCGGGACAAACAATCACTTTGCATCGCGATAATTTACCGAATGGAATTTATTTTTTACAGATAATAAAAGAAAACAAAGTTTACTCAACAAATAAATTGGTAATAACCGGAGGCTTATGAAATTTAACTTTAAAAATTGCCTGTTGCTGGCCTTGCTTTTTGGAGCTGGTGTTGCGTTTTCGCAAAACAGAACTATAGATTCTCTTACAGGCTTGCTTAAAAAAGATAAAGATGATACCAGTAAAGTAATTCATTTGAATGGCTTATGCCTTGAGTATACAAATATAAGTAATTATGATACCGCAACTGTTTTGGCAAACCAGGCGCTGGCGTTAAGCAATAAATTAAATTACGCAAAAGGAATTGCGGTTTCTACAGGCGATATCGGGATTATTTACGAATACCGTGGTGACTTTGCAAAAGCGCTTGAGTATTATACCAAAGCAATGAAAATTGCAGAAGAGTATCAGCTAAAATCTGAAATTTCAAAACAACTTCTTTACATTGGACAGATTTATTCTTACCAGGCAGATTACATTAAAGCGCTCGATTTTTATTTAAAAGCACTGAAATTAGATGAAGAATTAGGTGACAAGAAAGGAATGGCAATTGATCTGAATAGTATTGGGAATGTATATGCAGATCAATCGAACTTTTCTAAGGCGCTTGATTATTATTTAAAAACATTAAAAGTATTTGAAGAGCTTGGTAACAAAAAAAATGTGGGAGCCGTATTGGGGAATATTGGTATTATTTATTTTGATCTGAAAGATTATTCTAAAGCGCTTGATTTTTATTTCAGGGCTTTGAAAATAAAAGAAGAATTAAAAGACAAGGGTGAAATTTGCAGAACCACCGGAAATATAGGTTCTGTTTACTTCGAGCAAAAAAATCTTGCTGAAGCCTTGGTTTATTTTACAAAGGCGTTGAAGATTGCAGAAGAGATCGGGGATACCTATGAAGTGGGAAAAATGACAGGAAATCTGGGGAGCATTTATGTAGCTAAAAATGATTTTGAAAAAGGTGTTGATTTTAATGTGCGCGCTTTAAAAATTGCCGAAGAAGCGGGCGATAAAATTTTTGCAGTGGTTTGTCTGGAAAATCTCGGGCACATTTATTCCATGCATGCTAAGTATAAAGAATCATTAAGTTATTATTTCAAAGGACTGGCGCTTTCTGATAGTATTGGAGCGCTGAAACAAACCGCAACCATTTATGAGGGCCTGAGCGAGCTCTATGAAAAATCTTCTGTAGCCTTGTCTGATAAGGCTGGAGGCAAGCTTTTAAATATGGAGCAAATGCGTTTAAAGGCCCTGTATTATCATAAACGTTTTATGGCTACCCATGACTCAATTTTCAGCGAAGAGAGCCGGAAAGAACTGGTGCGAAAAGAAATGGATTTTGAATTTGAAAAAAAAGAAGCAATTGAAAAAATGCAAAACGCGGGACAGCTTACCGAACAAACCAAAGGCAAGGACAGGGGGATTTTGTTTTGGTTGCCTGCTCTGGTAGCGCTGGCTCTTGGCATTACTGTTATTATCCTTGTTCGCGCGCTTAAAATTTTGAAAAAACAAAAAGAGAGTGATAGAGAATTATGATGGAAATAAAAAATCCGGCTTTTAATTACGAAACGCCAGGACAAAATTATTCGGGGATCAGAAAAACAGACGAGAGAATTGCTGCGTATGTATACGAAGCTTTAGCTTCTGCCAAAACTGTTTTGAATGTGGGTGCGGGCGCAGGATCTTATGAACCCGCAGATAAATACATAGTTGCAGTTGAACCTTCTGCAGCAATGCGTTCTCAAAGAGAGAAAAGTAAAAAAGTTCCGGCCATTAGTGCAACAGCAGATTCTTTACCTTTTGATGATCGTTCTTTCGATGCTTCTATGGCAATGGTAACTTTGCATCATTGGCCTGATATGAATAAAGGTTTGAAAGAATTACGCAGAGTCACAAAAGAACAGGTGTTGGTAATGACTTTTGATCCTGATGCATTAAATGATTTTTGGAATGTAAATTATTTTCCGGAATTAATTGAAGTAGAAAGAATGCGTTATCCGAAAATTGATTTCATTATAAAATCACTTGGTGGAAATTGTGAAGTAAAATCCATTCCCGTTCCGTTTGATTGTGAAGATGGTTTCCAGGAAGCATTTTACGGAAGGCCGGAAGCATTTTTGCAAAAAGAAGTTCGCATGGCTCAATCTGCCTGGGGTTTTTTGTCTGAAGGATTAGAGGAAAAATATGTGAAAGCGCTTGCAGACGATCTTGCCTCGGGTGAATGGGATAAAAAATATGGACATTTCCGCACACAGAAGAATTTTACCTGTGCATTGCGTCTTATTGTTGCCAGGCCATGATCAATTTTCTTTATGAAACCGCTTGTAAATAAAAAGTATCTCTTGGAAAAATTTCACGGTAAAGGTGGCTGGACATTTGCGCGCATTCCTGAAATTGTGAAAGATAAAAAAACGAGCTTCGGTTGGGTAAAAGTAAGAGGAACAATTGATGGGTACGAAATAAGAAAATACCACTTAATGCCAATGGGTAACGGAAAACTTTTTTTGCCTGTAAAAGCAGAGATCCGAAAAAAAATTGGAAAAAAGGAGGGAGATAAAGTTCATATTATTTTATATCCCGATAACGAACCTCTTGAAGTACCGGAAGAAATGCTGGTCTGTTTGCAGGATGAGCCACGCGCACTGAAATTCTTTAATTCAATTTCAGAAAGCGAGCAGAAGTATTACATTCAATGGGTCTACTCGGCAAAAAAGGAAGAAACAAAGATTGACCGTCTGGCTAAAACCATTGACAGGCTTTTAATGGGAATGAAGATGTACGATAAGGAAAAGTGATGAAAGGTAGCCAGACCAGAAAACCCGGTTGTATCTTTATGTCATGATTAATTATTCATCCAAATGAAAAAACAACAGCTAATAAAGATCATATTCCTCTTCTTCTTCTTAATTTATTTTCATTTTGGCTCTGCGCAAGACACAAGTTTAAAAGTACAGCGCTTCCTCCCTGAAATTGTTTCGCGTTTTCCGGATGTGCGCGACCTTGCTCTTTCTCCGGCAGAAGACGAAGTGTATTTTACAGTACAAAGTTATTTGGGAGAACTCTCTTCAATTGTTTGTGTAAGATCTAAAAACGACAGGTGGTCAAATCCGCAGATAGCTACTTTCTCAGGAAAATTTCAGGACCTTGAACCTTTTTTTACTGCTGATGGACTTCGTTTGTATTTTGTTTCTAACAGACCATTAGACACGAGCGCAACTGAAACAAAAGATTATGACATCTGGTATGTTGATAGAAAGGATTTAAACAGCGCATGGTCTGAGCCTGTAAACGTAGGCGCTCCCGTTAATACAAAAGATAATGAGTTTTATCCGTCATTATCAAGAAACAATAATTTGTATTTTACGAGTGACGGAACAATTTCCAAAGGAAAAGATGATATTTTTTTCAGCAAATATGTAAATGGAAAATATGAGCCACCTGTATCAGTAGGAGATTCTGTCAATACAGAAGGCCTTGAGTTCAACGCATTCATTTCTCCCGACGAAACTTATTTGTTGTACACTTGTTATAATAAGAAAGACGGATACGGAAGCGGTGACCTGTGTATCAGTTACAAAAAAGAAAACGGACAGTGGACAGCTCCCCAAAATTTAGGAAACAAAATAAATTCTGAACGAATGGAATATTGTCCTTTTGTAAGTTCCGGTTTTCTTTATTTTACAAGCAGAAGAAGTTTGGTGAATACAAAGTTTGAAAAGAGACAGAGTATAGATGAGATTCTTAAAGAAATGAAAAAATACGAAAATGGACAGAGCAGGCTTTATCGTGTAAAGATCAATAAACTGATCAAAAAAAAGGCAGGAAAATAAATTAAGGTTTATTATTCAGTTTTTTCCCTTCAGCCATTTTTCAAAATCAAAATTATCAAGATAAAATTGGGAAATATATTTATCTTTTTTATTTTCTTCAATAAACTTCTTAAGGTTCAAAAAAATATCTTTCTTTACTTTTTTTGTTTCAGCATTTACAAGTTCTGTGAAAAAACCAAAAAAGAAATGTTCTGCCTTATCTTCTTCCTCTTTTTTCCAGCGGAAGCGTTTAAAGTTTTTCAGCATAAAGCGAATGTATTCTGTGTTGTTGTTTTCATAATGAAAAACAAAATTCATAATTCTTGCACTGCGTTGAATATCCGGACGAAGAGACTTGTCACTTTCATTAAGCACCTTGTTAAGGTAGGTAATGGCAGTTTTTCTGTTTCCATAAAAGAAATGCCATGAACTTAGCTCGTGATAAAACAACAAACGGTAAACAGTGGATATTTTTTTTGTTTCGCAAAACTCTTTTATTTCGTTCATCAGAGTTTCCTGTTCGGCCATTTCGTTGCGGAACAAGGCAGAACGCAGGGCTGCTGAGATCCAGCGTTCCTTAACACGGGCAGAGCGCTCCTCTGTTCTCACTTTCAATTGCCTCATGACAGAAATATTTTTTTCTGCTTTTTCAAAATCTCTTTTGTCAAGCAACAGCAGCGTTAAATTGTTAAGACAGGCAAGGTATTGATTGAAATGTGTTTCCTGCATTTCAACATTTTTTTCAAATACTTCGTTTAATTTTACAAGACAGGCCATTGCCTGTTTTTCATTTCCATCCGTAAAATAGTATCCGCTCAGTACCTGGTAATATGAAAGTTGAGCCTGCGGACTTTTCATTTCACCGGCCTTCATTTTTTTTAATTCCGCAATCTTATCTGGCAGAACATTACCCTTTTTAATCCACTGCGTTTTTATCAGCACAAAATTCTCATAGTTCTTGCTCTGTAATACTTTCTGTTCCTTTAAACCTTCTATAGAGTCCCATTGCAACTGATAATTTCTCTCTCTTTGGTTTTGCAAATAATCCAGGTCCATCATTACATTTGCAAGTCGTAATCTCCAATCGCAAAACTCCAATAGAAAAGTAAAGAGAAAATTATTTTCGGCACGCTTAAATCCTTCATTCGTTTTCGTCAGACAGTGCGCAAATAATTTTTTTTCAAACAGAACAGAAATTTCTCTTAATTCATTTTGCAATTCCCTTTCGGTTGAATCCTGATCGTGATAAAATCTTAGTGCTTTCAGGATCAGATTATATAAGTAATGACGTGTAACTGTAAACTTATTCCTTGAGAAATCTTTTTTTAGTTTAGTGTAAATTTTATTTTCGTCCGGATTTTTCTGATTTGAATAAATGTTGAACAAGCGCAGGTAATTGTTTTTTTCTCCGATCGAGTTTTTCTGCAAAAACAACGAAACATAGCGTTTTTCACTTTTTTCAAGCGCATGGATCAGTTGAAACAGATGTTCATTTTTGCCTTTAGACATTTAATAAAAATATCAATAAATATAATGAAAAATATATTATAGATCCGTTAGAGATTTAATAATTTGTTTTTTTTGAATTGCCCTTAAATTAGAGTATACCTACTTTTAGTTAAAATTAAGAACCATGCAAAAATTATACTTTCTGCTGGCATTAACTGCCGCGTCTTTTTTGTTGCCAGCCCAAACAGTTGGCCCGCTTACAACTACTAACTGGAACCAGGGTTGTTATTATAATGATTCCTGTCCCGCAATAAGCGGCGGCCCCTGTGGCAAAGCGTATACCGGTTGTGGTGCCACCGCACTTGCAATGACCATGAAATATTATAACTATCCAACAAGCGGAAGAGGTTCATACACCTACACGCCTCCCGGTTTTGCTGCACAAACTGCAAACTTTGCGGGTACAACTTATAATTGGGCTGCCATGCCAAACAGTTTAAGTGCCAACAATACAAATGTTGCGCAGATCATGTACCACAGCGGTGTTGCATTAGATATGGGCTATGGTTCTTCAGGTTCATATTGTTCTTTTGATGCTTCTAATGTCCTGAAACAAATTTTTAAGTATTCTCTTAGTACAAGAAGTGTAATGAAAGCTATGTACACAAATACTCAGTGGGAGAATTTGATTAAAGCAGAGATTGATGCAGGAAGAGTTGTTTATCTTAATGGTGGTTCACATTTTTATTTGTGCGATGGTTACCAGACAAGTCCTACGTTAAAATTTCATATCAATTTTGGATGGGGCGGATCGTATAATGGTTATTATGATATTCATAACGTAATTGCTGCTTCAACTAATTTTACGCCCGGAAATATAATTGTTGGAATAAAACCGATGGCAAATTTAGAAGCGAGTCCGGATACAGTTACTATAACCAACGGTGCGCAAAATGCTTATTACATAATTAATTCGCTGACTAATTGGACAGCAAGCAGCAATCAAACCTGGTTTACTCCTTTGCTTTTATCGGGCACTCCGAATTATTATAGTACTACCGGAGCAGCGACACTCAATAATTCTTATTCGCCAAGGTATGCAACAGTAACCATTACAGATGGCACTTTAACGGCAAACGTTGTAATTAAGCAAAACGGAATTGCGCCAATGCTTTACACTTCGCCTTCTTTGCTTACGTATTCTTCATCGGGCAGTATGCAAACGGCAAGTATTAGCTGTGATAGTAATTGGGTGGCAACAACAGCAGACACCTGGATAAGTGTGAGTCCTTTATCAGGAAGTGGAAATGCAACTTTAAATATTACACTTACAGCAAACCCGTCTTCATCATCAAGAACCGGAACTGTAATTGTTACAAGAGGAAATTTGTCATCAACAATTAATGTGCTGCAGGCAGGCAACGGGTCTTTCTGGTGCACCCCTTCAATGACAACTCCTAATACAATTGGAGTTACCAATGTAACTTTGAATACAATAAACAGAAATTCAGGGATTGATGAAGGGTATATTAATACAGGCTTGAGTACTACTTTAAAAATTGATACCGGTTATACATTCACAACAACAATAAGTGGTTTTGTTGCACCGGCAGTTTGGATTGACTGGAATATTGACGGAGACTTTAATGATCCGGGCGAAGCAATTGTTGCACCGGCCAGTTCGTGGTATCCAAGTAATTCAGGAATAAAATCGCAGGTGTTTACAGTTCCGGCTACTGCAACAGAAGGTACAACGAGAATGCGCGTGTACATTAAAAAATTCGGAACAGGTCCGGTTTCAAGCCCTTGCAATTTAACTGATGCTGGTGGTGATATAGAAGATTACACGATTGTTGTAATCAGTCACAAACATTTAACGCTTACACCAACTGCGCTTGTTTATACGAATACAGGAAACACACAAAACGTTTCTGTTGATACTGACAGCAATTGGGTAGCAACAACTGCACAAACATGGATCAGTGTTTCTCCGAATGCAGGAAGCGGAAACGGAACAAGCGGAATTACCACAACTGCAAATACAATTACTGTAGCAAGAACCGGTTTGGTAACATACACACGCGGTAGTTACACAAAATTCGTTTCTGTATCGCAAGACGCTGCAGATACTATTTTAAGTGCAGCACCATTAACAATTAATTTAATTTCTACAGGTGGTGTTCAGAGTTTTGATGTCACTTCAAATGTTTCTTATTCGCTTTCAACTGCTGCCACATGGTTTACTGTAAGCAATAGCACAGGAACGGGAGATTTTACTTTTTCAATTATTGTAAGTGGAAATTCGTTGCTGACAACGCGTACTGATTCTGTTGTAATTGTAAGCGGAACAAAAAGAGCGGTTGTTATTATTACTCAAGATGCCGCCTCTGCCGCTTTAACTGCAAGTCCCGATACTTTGTTTTACGGAAGCAACGGAGGAAACCAGTCAGCCACAATAAATACAGCAGCAGGTTGGACAGCGAGCACAGGTGATGCATGGGTGATTATTACACCCAATTCAGGAAGTGGAAACGGAAGCATAAATGTTGAAGCAGATACCAATGCAACAGGATCTCAGCGTTTTGGGTACATCAGCATTACCAACGGAATTACTACCGTTAGTGTTGTGGTGAAACAGGATGCCAATATAACTACCCAAATAAATGCTTCAATGGCTGAAAGTGAAATTTCGGTTTACCCGAATCCTGTAAGCGAAACAATTTTTATAGCAGTAAAAGAGAAAATTGATTTTGCTGAAGTGACCGATCTGCAAGGAAAAATACTTCGAAAAGAATATCTGCAGAATAACTCCGTTTCCGTTAAAGAACTGGAAAGTGGAATTTATTTTTTGAGAATATATGCCGGAGATAAAGTTCTCGTGAAGAAATTTGTGAAAGACTAAGATTTTCTTTATTAAATTTGCCGGGCGCTCAATCTTTTGGGCGCCCGTGTCGTTTAAAGTCAGGTGCAATTGTATTAGTAAAGAATAAATTATGTTTAAGCTGATCTGTTTTTGTTTTTTAATTTTTTCTGCATCCGGATTTTTCGGACAAAACATCTCTAAAAAAGATGCACTAACCGATCTTCATTTTTTAAACGAAGCTGTAATAAACGGCCACCCGGTCAATTATGCTGAGAAGGGAAAATTCAATATCAATAATTTAATAACCACTGTTAGCAATCTGAAAGAAGATAGTTTTTCTGTTATTGCTTATCGTTTTTATCTTGGAAACGCCTTACAGCAAATCGGCTGCGTGCATACTTCAATTGTTAAGAACCCTCTTTTAGAAAAACAAAGACGGCCTGTCTATTTTCCGCTGAAGGTAGTTTGCCTGAATGGTAAATTGTATGTTGCCGGGCAGTCAACCGGAAAATTTAAAGAGATAGAGGGGAAAGAAATTATTGCTGTGAATACTGAGCCGGCAGAAAAAATTGTTGCAAGCTTGCTGAGTTATTCTGCAAGCGATGGTGGAGGAACAGCTTTTGCAAAAGAAAGTGTAAACAGAATTTTACCCGCGCTGCTTAGTTTATATTTTAATTATTCAAAGGAATACAGTGTAAAGTTTACAGACAGAGAAATTGTTTTGGCAGAATCTGAAAAAAATACTGCCTCAGTTGCCGGCATATCAAATGCAGTTTCCCTATTGGAGAACAATACCAACAGGTACTATATAAAAGACAGTATTGCTGTCATTAAACTGACGGGGTTTTCAAAATCTGATGTTTCTTTTTTCAATAAAGTTTTTCAAGAGATTGATAAAACTAAAATTAAAAATCTGGTTATAGATTTGCGGGGTAATACCGGCGGAAACAGGAAAGCAGCTGTTTCACTGACCAAACATTTAGTGGATTCTGCTTTTTCTTACTCTATTCTTCAGCCAAAATTAAAGACGGGAAAATACCTGAATGGTAAGGGTAAGTTTTTTTTATTTCTGTCTAAGCTTAAGTACAACGTTGGAGATATTTTTAAGGGACGTAAAACCAAACTGGGAAGAGAGTTTAGGTACAAGTATTCTCCTGCTAAAAATCCATTCAACGGAAAAGTTTTTGTGATCACCGATGGTCTTACCGTTTCAGCTTCCACCATGGTAACATCCTGGCTTAAGCAAAGTGGCAAAGCTGTGTTTGTTGGCAGGCAAAGTGGCGGTGGTTTTAACGGTAATAACGGAGGTTCGTTTCCGCTTCTGACTTTACCTTTTTCTAAAACAGTTATAAAATTTCCAGCCTATCGTTTAATTTTAGACCCAAACTCAAAACAAACAGATGGTATAATTCCTGATTTTGTGATTCAAACTACTATCAGTGATCTAATCAACGGAGTGGATGGAGATTTGAATTTTATTTCAGATCTGATCAAAAAAGAGAAGAACTGATCAGTTGATTTTTTTTGCTCCTGAAATTTTCCGGATCACCATTTCCAATCCATCAAAAAATTTAAGTTTTGTGAGAACAGGATTTAGCCAGCCGCAGGTAATGCAGTAGTATTTATTGTAAGGTTGAGTATGGTGAACTGAATGATGGTTCGGATCTAAGATCAACCCCAT
>JACMLS010000903.1 GCA_014379485.1 Bacteroidia bacterium
GAAACAGAAGAAACAGAATAATTTCCGGGACTGTTTATAGTAACGTTTTGTGTAGTGGCACCGTTAACACCAGTACCGCTCCACAACCAACTACCGGCCCCGGAAATTCCGAATAACTGAAGTGTGCTGTTAGAACAAACCGTGTCATTTACCACACTTTGAAATTGCAGACAAGCACCATCTAAATAAGCGTATCCAAAATGTCCGCCCAAAGCACAATCATAAGTAGTAAAGCGTATGGTAACATTTTGGCCTAAATAACCGGAAAGATCTATGGTAACGTTTGACCAGGGTTTGTAAACAACACCGGGGCAGGTTGCAGAATTCTGAAAGCCCGGTATGCCTTGTCCTGCGCTTACCTGGTACTGCGCACATGGAATCTGGTTGCCTGAAGAATCAAGCATTTCTATTTGAAAACTTGGCTGATCTGTAACTGCGTGTCCCGGATCTTCCAATACAACTGCATAACGATAAGAGAAAAAAGTATTGTTTGCAGCAACAGTAAAAGTTTGTTCAATTCTGTCAGCAACACCGTTCACTGCGCTGTTGCCCAACATTAAAGAAAACGAACCGCCCGGAGCCACAACCGGAAAACCACCGCATGCATCTGTGCCTGCACCGCTCATGATTGCCTGTGCACCACCAGGGCTTGCACAGCATCCTATTACATTGTAGTTGGGGTTGTATCCGGTGCTCACATTCCATCCGTTCATGGTGCCTTGCTCAAAATCTATATTGGTGCAGGCAGCGTTTGTAACCGGATTGATTGCAGACATTTTAAGGGCTTGCGAAGAATTACGGTTTTTATAATCCGTTAAGCGGGCGCTTAAAAATTCTTCCCATCCTTTTCCATCCGGATGATGGAGAAAAAAATGTTCTTTTATTATTTCCTCATTAAAACCGTCGGCATTTTTTATGTCTATGGCTTGTTGTGCTTTGGCAAGGCAGCTAAGGAGGACCAGTATCAGCACAAACGCGATTTGTAAATATTTTTTCATAACGGTATGTTTTGAATGTTTTGTTCAATAGTGATTGCATGATGGAAAGATGTTTTTAAAATGTTGCGAAAAAAATATACGGCGCAGATAATAAATGAGGCAAAATGTTCCCTTCCGGCCTTACCGTTTATCTTCCTATGAGAAAGAAGCGGTTTGTAGGTTTGACTCCTGGCCAGTAGTCAGGAAAAAAATGTTCAGGTGTTTTTGTTTTTTTGCTTTGTCGACCATCCCGTTAATTAAAAAAATCTTCGGGGTCCGGGTGATGTTTTTTTTTGGGTGATGTTTTTTTGGTGATGAGAATCATTTTTTTTCCTGATCTCACTACGTAGTTTTACGCATGCGTTTTATAAAAGTTGTATTTTTTTCTCCATTAATTTATCCAAAACAACCACTTGACAAAAAAAGATGTTCTTATGCAACCCGCGTTGTTATTGAGCGTATAAGATCATATATACTTTCTCGCTAAACCGTTTAAGTTTTGGAATATCAGAAGACTCTCCTTAGGCCAATTTTCAGCCAATTCAGCTAAAATGATCAAAAAAAGTTTGCACATTAGAAAAAAATGCGCTTATTTGTAATACTATAATTTATTAGATGGAAACCGAGACGCTTGATATTAAGATAACGAAAACGGCCAAGAGCCGGGTTCATGATCAGGATGTAAACAATGTTCCTTTTGGGAAAGTATTCAGCGACCATATGTTTGTTGCAGAATTCGAAAACGGAAAATGGAGCAAGGCTTATATAGAACCTTACCGCGAAATTCCTATGAGTTATGCCCTTGCAGCTTTGCATTACGGCCAGGCCATTTTTGAGGGAATGAAAGCGTATAAAGATGTAAACGGGCACGTTTCTCTTTTCAGACCGCAAAATAATTTTCATCGTTTAAATAAATCTGCCATACGTATGGCGATGCCTGAAGTACCGGAAGAATTATTTTTTGGAGCCTTAACAGAATTACTGAAATTAGATTCAGAATGGGTTCCTACAGGTGATACAGGTTCCTTATATATAAGACCGTTCATGATCTCTACCGACGAAGCAATCGGGGTAAGACCATCTGATACGTATAAATTCATTGTGATCTCTTGCCCTGCCGGAAAATATTATTCTGAGCCCGTGCGTGTATTAATTGAACACAATTACATCCGCGCCGTTCATGGTGGTGTTGGTTTTGTAAAAGCAGCCGGTAATTATGGCCGCAGTTTATATCCAACCAAACTTGCTATGGAAAAAGGTTTTCAGCAAGTGATCTGGACAGATGCAGAAACGCATACTTTTGTTGAAGAGTCAGGAACCATGAATTTAATGTTCCTTATTGGTGATACAATTATTACTCCCGCATTAAGCGATACCATTCTCGATGGAATTACGCGTAACTCAGTACTTGCAGTTGCAAAAGACTGGGGATATAAAATTGAAGAAAGAAAAATTTCTATTGCCGAAATTGTAGAAGCCCATAAAAAAGGAACACTGAACGAAGCTTTCGGAACAGGAACTGCAGCTACCATTGCACACATCAGCGCTATCGGATTAGATGATGTGGTTATGGAACTTCCGTCCGTAGAAAAACGCGCCTTCTCTCCTAAAGTAGATGAGTATTTGCGTAATCTCCGTAAAGGAATTGAAAACGATAAATTTGGATGGATGTATAAGATTTGCTGATAAGTAATGAATTTTTAAGGAATAAGTAATAAAGACCCTTTCGAGAAAATCCGGGAGGGTTTTTTTGTCTCACTTCGACAGGGCTCAGTGTGACAAAAAAACGACTCCGCTCAGTGTGACAAAAAATTGATAGTTCATGCCCAATCACCCATTTACCCAACACCCATAAGAAAACCTTCTTCACCGCAAGCAATATTCGTAAAATCCATAACTGGTAACTTTAAACTCTTAACTGACAGCAGATAACTAACAACCGACTTGTGGAATCATTTTTGCATCGCGTCTTAATAACAGAATGAAACAAAGAATTAAAATAACCTGTTTTTCAAAAGTGTTTAAACTTCTTGTTTCGCTGGTTTTTATTTTCTCATTTTCTTTTTCCTGGGCACAAAAAAAAGAATCTGTTTTAATTTATGGGAAAGTCATTGATAAAGAAAAAGGAACAGTCATTGAAAATGTTTCGGTAAGAATTAATAATTCAACTTTCGGCACCTATACAGATAAAAAAGGGAATTTTGAATTTCTTCTTCCCAAAGTAAAACATTACTCGCTGCTTTTTCAAACTGTAGGATTTAAAAAAGAGGTGCGCGAAGTAGAGCTGGATGAAAATGAAGACAGTGCGAAACTTTTTGTTTATTTAAAGGCGGAGATTTATGAATTGGATGCTGTGCCTGTTTTTGCACATCCAAAACCCGATACCATTTACGGCTCGCCCAAATACAGTATTGCAGATTTTAATTTTTATGAAGACAAATACCTTTTGCTTACGTTTACAAAAAGCATGGAAAAAACTACTTTGAGATTGGTAGATGAATTTAAAAACGAAATAACAAAAGCAGAAGTTCCTGAAATCGGAGGAGAAGCAAAAGAATTGTACCAGGATTATATGGGCTATACCAATGTAATTTGCAAAGAAGGAATTTACAGAGTAGTGATCAGAAATGATAAAATTAAATTGTACGAGTTACCTGCGCAGGATTTCAACGCTCTCGTAAGACCTATAATTGATACCGCCGGAAATAATTTGTTCTTCAGTAATTATTCGCGCAATTTTCCGCTGTTCAATTATTATTACTACAATACAAAAGATTCTACCTACAAACCCTTTGCAACAGTAGAGGATAAACCTTTAATGGATCTGTATCGTTTTGAATATTATTTTTTAAAACCCGCAGAAAAATTAATGGCCCGCGAAATTGCAGATGAAAACAATATTGACAAACACAAAGCCGCAGCCATGATGACCGGTTTTACAAACAGCATGTATTACACCCCGCTCTTTGCGCCGCTTTTTGTAATTGGCGACACACTTCACATTTTTGATCATTATAAGAATTGCCTTTTTCATTATGATTCGCAAGGAAATAAATTAGATTCTGTACCCATTTCCTATCACCACCCCAAAAACTGGAAGGACTGGAAAAACCACATGGTAAAAGATCTTACAGAAGGAAATGTGTTTGCAGTGTATAGCAGAGACGGACATAAGTACATGAAAAAAATAAATTACCGTAATGGCAAAGAAGAGGGCAGCTACAAAATAATTCACTATAGTGCAGACAGAATAAAAGTAAAAGACGGTTACATTTATTATGTATACCGTCCTTATGAATCAACACAAGAAAAATTTCTTTATAAGGAGAGAATTTTTTTGAGCAGGTAAATTTCCGGTTTGTTGTTAGTCGTTATTCGTTTTTTTGAACGTTCTGGGTTTGTTAATATAATTGTTTTCACGCTACGGCGCAACGACCGCTACGCTAAACGAACAACGACTAACGACTAACGAACAACGACTAACGAACAACGAATTTAATCGGTACTCTTTTTTCCTGAAACTTCTGAATCAACAACAAGTTCAATATCTGATTTTAGTTCTATGGTGTTTCCCACCACACTTTCCAGTGCATCTGTTCCAACCCCAAAATCTTTGCGGTTTAGTTTTCCTGTAATTGTAAATCCCACTGAGTTTTTCTTTGACATTGGGTTCATTGCCTTTCCGTTATAAGTTACATCAAGCACAATTGCTTTTGAAACCCCGCGAATGGTAATGATGCCTTCAAGTTTATAACTCTTGTCTGTTATTTTTTTAAAGGCTGTACTTTTAAATTCTATTGATGTATATTTTTCAGTATTAAACCAGCCTTCACTTCTCAGGTCTTTGTCGCGCATATCGTTGTCCGTATCAATTGATTTTGCTTCGGCAATCATGCCAATAACAGCATCGCTAAAATCTGCTTTGGCCGATTTAAAGCTGACCTCAAAATTTGCAAAGCGGCCGGTTACGTGAGAAATTGCAAAGTGTGTGGCTTCAAAAGCCAACCTTGAATGTACTTTATCTAATGCATAAGTTGTAGTTTGTGTAAAAGCGCCTGATGACACTATTATAAGTGCTAAGGAAAAAGATAATTTTTTAAACATTTTTTTAGTTTTTATAGGTTCACTGTAAAAGTAAATGCGACTCTATAGAAACTCCGGCTGTTTTCGGTAAGAAGGGATTTTTGATAGCTGATTTTTGTGTCGGAAATTTAATTTTGTTCTCAAGTAAATCAGTGTAGTAATTTATCCATTCTAATCAGTGCAAATCAATCCAATCTGCGTTAGTAGCGTTCTTCTTTTTTTGCGCGAATAAAACCCCTTTTTTCACCGACGAACTGCGGGCATGCAAATTTTCGACCAAATTTTTGGGGCTAAGGGTGAAAGATTGGCTATCAGGCCATTAATTCATGTAAAAACACGGATTTCTTCGATTTTTCGTCCATATTCCCAAAAATCACTTAAATTTGGTTCTCTAAATCATTGTTTATGGCAAGTTTTTTTAAGAAAGCATTAGGTGTGTTTGTGGAATTTGATGAAGAAAAGAAAAAGGAAGAAAGCCCTGAAACTTTTAAAACTGTTCCAAGCAACCAGGAATCAACCATTCCCCGCACGCAATTGAATCATGCGGAAGCTGAAAAATTCGAAAAATATTTCGATCAGTTATTTGATAAGGCAAATTTGCCCGGTCCTGATTATTATGAATTTTTCAAAACCATGGATACGCTTGAGGCGCACATTCATGATGAGAAAGCTCGTTTGTCTGCTACGTTTGCTTCATTGAGCATACAAGGTCTTACCAAAGAAACATTGCTCAATACTGCCGCGCAGTACAAAGTAATTATGGAAAAAGACAGGGCAAATTTTGAAAAAGCTCTTGCTGATAAACTGAAATCTGATGTGGGCCAAAAAGCAGTGGAGGTGCAAACCTTTGAGAAAAAAATTGCGGCCAATGCAGACCTTATTCAAAAACTCACTAAAGAAATTTCAGATGCACAAGCCCTCATAGGCAAGCTGAAAACTGAAATTACCGAAGAGGAAAATAAATTATCCATTAACAAAACCGGTTATATGGTGGCCTGTTCTGCAGTGATCAATAAAATTACTACAGACATTCAAAAAATTCAAACAACACTTTAAAATAATTTATGGAAACATCTATAGTTCCCACCAACTCTGCGGAGTTAAAATCCTATTGGAATAGGCCAGGTGGTAAATTCGGAATATTTTTAGGATTGTGCATTCTTGGAGTGATCGGGTATTTTGTTGTACCTATCCTTACAACAATAACCTGGAACCTTTTAAACTTTGGTATTGCAGTGGTTTCGCTGCTCATATTTTTGTATTGCATTACGCACCGCAAATTAAGACTCAGCTTTTTTTATTTGTATGAAATACTTATGAAAAAATTGGTGGGCATTGTAATTGAGCTCGATCCGTTTATAATTGCCGAAGATTATATTGGCGATATGGAAGAGCAGAGAGAAAAACTCTACACTCAGTCTGTTGATGTGGATGCGCAAAAAGAAAAGCTCGAATTAAAGATCAGAGAAAAAGAAGACGAGATTCGCAAGCTTATGACCAAAGCGCAGGTGGCAAAAGAAAAAAACATGCTTCCTGAGTTAGGAAATGCAACGCGCCAGATAGGTCGTTTAAATGAATACATCAGTCAGCTTACACCCATACGCGATAATTTAACCCGTATGGGAGACACGCTTACCAATATTCATAAGAACTCTGCATATTTAATTGAAGATGCAAAAAATGAACTGGAGCTTAAAAAAGATCTTTACAAATCAGTTACAATGGGAAACAAAGCCCTGAGTTCTGCTTTGAAAATCTTTAAAGGCGATCCAGAAAAGAAATTGCTTATTGAGCAATCTATGGAATATTTAAAAGAAGATATTGCAGCTAAACTTGCAAATATGAAAAAGGCATTGAATTACTCTTCAGATTTTATGCGCTCTATTGATCTTGATAATGCAACGTTTGAAAAAGAAGGATTGAAAATGCTTGAGTCTTTTGTGCCGTCAACAGAATTTCGTTTGACTCCTACTTCAGACTCAACAACACCTTCAAACCCTACTAACTATAACGACCTTTTGAAATAAAATAGTTGAAATAAAAATTTAGTTTAAAAATAATTTTAATGAGCACTCCACCGGTTTTAAAATAAAAAAGAAAAAATACTCATAACATAAATGTCAGAGTAAATAAACCTCCTGTCTTTAGCAGGAGGTTTAAAGA